>JANXVV010000335.1 GCA_025351525.1 Humisphaera sp.
AGACAATCGATCTTTGAATACATTGAAATATTTTACAATCGCAAAAGGTTACACAGTTCGTTAGAGTACCTCAGCCCCGAAGCGTTCGAGGCGAGATTCAATTAGCCCCTTCGCCGCGCCCGTCATCCGTGGGGCAGTCCACGTACACCCACCCTACCCTCTCTTCTTTCCTACCTCCGCGTCTTGGCGTCTCGGCGTTCATCTTTCTTTTTTCGATGAAGTAGAACGCCGCGCTCGTTCAAGGGTGGCCCGCATTTTAGAAATGGGGGCGTGTTCAATCACGCGATCGCAAGGAAGATCTCCCGGCGGCGGGGAGAACTCTTCGGAGCCAGGGAAAAATCTTCGACGCCGGGGAAAACGCTTCGGCGACGAGGGAAAAACTTCGGAGCGGAGAAAAAAACTTCCGGGACAAGGAAAATCCGTCGGAGCCGGGGAAAATCTTTCCGGGCGGAGGAAAATCCGTCGGAGCGGGGGAAAACGCACAAAAACGTCCAAACTATTCTTTTAAGGTTAGGCGGGGACAGGATAAGGGGTCACTTCTCATTGATTGACTTTCGCCTTCTTGGCGAATGTCTACCGGTCATGCCAAGACAACGCAGACGCATTGTCGGGGGAATGATTTACCACTGCCTTAACCGTGGGAACGGCCGCCAGCGGTTGTTTCACAAGCCGGCCGAGAATGCTGGAAAAGCCCCCGGTGGCGCTGTCGCCCTGGCCGGTGCGGCGTCCGCCGGACTGGGCGTCGCTGGTAAACGAGCCGTTGTCCGACGCCCAACTGGCCGCCGCCCGCGAATGCGTGACGCGTGGGCGCCCTTACGGCGACGCGGATTGGATCGTCCGTACCGCCGCCACTCTCGGACTTGCCCATACCCTCCGCCCTCGCGGAAGACCGCGGAAAACGGAGACGAAGGATGAAAATGAGAAGTGACCCCTTATCCTGTCCTCGGTCAGACGCAAAGGCTCGTGAACAAACTGATTGATTTAAAGGACGTTCGACGCGGTTTGCTCTTGGATGTGAAGCGCGCCGGTCTTTACCCACCTGCAAATGATAAATTGCCGGGCGATATTGGAAGCAATGCTTCCCTGCAACCCGAATGTCGTCTGCTACGAAACTCTTGGATCGCGCACAGTAGCCTTTAAAGGACTGGTCCACGAGAGTATCGTTCAATCTGTGACCGAACCGCGTGATGGATTTCATCTCAACGCCGACGAGGGGAATCCCCGCATCGACCAGCGCGGTTTGACCGGAGGAACCCTTCGTGGCATTCCCCGATCTCCCCGCACGATCGCGTCCATCGCCCTGCTGGCGTTCATCGCGTGGATTGACTGGGCCACGGGTCCGGAGATTCACTTCTCGCTGTTCTACGTGATCCCGGTGCTGCTGACGGCGTGGTTCGTCGGGGGGCGGGCGGGGTATGCCATGGCGGTGCTGAGCGCGGGTGTGCGGCTATGGGTGGATCTCAGAGGGCACGGCGATCTTGCCCGCGCGTCGATCGCGTATTGGAACACCTCGATACGCCTGGCCTGCTTTCTGGCGGCGTCGGGGCTGCTGTCGGCTTTTAAAAATCTGCGAGATCGGCTTGAAAGCAGGGTGGTCGAGCGGACCCGATCCCTTCGCCTGCTCGGGGCGCAGCTTTCAGAGACCGAGGCTCTGGAACGCCGTCGGTTGGCGCACGATATTCACGACGACTTCGGTCAAACCCTCACCGCGCTCAAGCTGAATCTCGCGGCGACGCTCGCCGGTTTGCCGGAAGGCACGCCGGCGCGGCAACACGCCGGCGAGGCCGTTAAGATGGTCACTGATGTGATTCACCGCTCCCGCACGCTGACGTTCGATCTGCACCCGACCATGCTCGAGCATCTGGGCATTGTCGCCACCCTGCGCCATTTCGCCGCTGAATTTCACCGCCGAACGGGCGTGGAGATGATCGTCAATGAGGAAGGCATGCCAAGTCCGTTGCCGGAACTTATCGCGGGCTACCTGTTTCGTTCGGTCAAGGAACTGGTGACCAATGCGGCGAAACATGGGCTGGCCGGGCAGATCATCCTGTCCATTTACTGGGGCAACCAAAGGCTTCGTATCATCGTCGATGATGATGGAAGCGGTTTCGATCCGGCGACACGATTGGCCCCGGGTGTGAAGGGATTGGGACTGGCCGGCATCCGTGAGCGTATGCTGACGCTGGATGGAACGATGCGACTGGAATCGGATCCCGGGCACGGAGCGCGGGTCGTCATGGAATTGCCGTATGGCGTTGAGGAGTCAGCCCGATGAAAACGCGCGTGCTGCTGGTGGAGGATCACTCGCTGGTTCGATCCGGATTCCGCACCCTGCTGGACGCTTCTTCGGAAGTGGTGGTGGTCGGTGAGGCGGAAGGGGGACGGCGGGCGCTGGAACTGTGCCGCGAACTTGCGCCGGAAATCGTGCTTTCGGATGTGGAGATGCGCGAGCTGAACGGCATCGAAACCGCCCGTCAGATTCACGCGGCACACGCAGAAATCAAAATCATCATGCTCTCGATGTATGGGGATGCCCAGTATGTGCTTGAAGCAATTCGGGCGGGAGCGTCGGGGTACGTGCTGAAAGATGCCGCCTTCGCGGAACTGCTGACGGCGATCCGAACGGTGGCGTCCGGGCGACGGTATCTCAGTCCACCGCTGGGCGACCTGGTGACCGAGGACTACGTTCGGCGTGCGAAGGGAGGGCGGGTTGCCAGTGAACTGGATACGCTGTCGTCGCGGGAGCGGGAGATTCTACAGTTGGTGGCCGAGGGGTATTCGAGTGCGCAGGTGGCGAAGCTGCTTTTCCTGAGCATCCGCACGGTGGATACGCACCGGTCCAACATCATGCAGAAGCTGTCGATCCACTCGATCGCAGGGCTGACAAAGTTCGCCATATTGCATGGGTTGACCGCGGCGGATCGAGAGTTTCTAAAATAGCCTTCATGCGGTTGCTTAAAGTGAAGGTAGATGTGGCACGGGCTGGAAGCCCGTGCCTCATTGAACCGGAAAACCGCGCGCACTGGAAGTGACAACCGGGGTGGGATCGCGCACGACGATCGAGACGTTACGTACTATTACCGACCGCCAAACAGCCATTTTCCCGACGTTATTTCCCGACATGATCGCGAGTGACTTTGTTTGGTGGTGCCGCTACGCTTTCGCCATACCGTTCAATTTGCCTTTATTCTTTCGGCGAACCTGAAATAAAAAATAGCCGACACACCGGCGGGATGTTATTCTATGTCCATCGTCCGATTCTCCCTTAAAAAACCGTACACCATCGCCTCAGCGGTGATCCTCGTCAGCCTGCTCGGCGTGTTCGCGGCGATGAAGATGCGCACGGACATTTTCCCCGAGATCAACATCCCCGTCGTCAGCGTCGTGTGGACCTATGCCGGCATGAGCAGCGAGGACATGCAGAACCGCATCCTCACCATTCACGAACGGCAGATGGCGTCACTGGTGGATGACATTCAGCGGATGGAAGCCAACAGCTATGGCGGCGTCGGGGTAATCAAGGTGTATCTACAGGAGGGGGCCGATGTCAGCCGGGCCGTTTCGCAACTCGGCAGCAGCGCGGCGGTGGTGATGAAGTACATGCCGCGAAATATCACGCCGCCGCTGGTACTGCGGTACGGGGCGACGGATGTGCCCATCATTCAGTTGAGTCTATCCAGCACTTCGCTGCCGGATGCGAAGTTGAATGACTTCGGGCAGAACGTGGTCCGCCCGGCGCTGGCGGTCGTGCAGGGGGCGTCGGTGCCGTATCCCTATGGCGGCAAGCCGCGCGTCATCATGGTGGATCTGGACATGCAGGCCCTGCAATCCCGGGGCATCACGCCTTCGGAGGTCAGCACCGCGCTTCAAACCCAAAATGTGATCGCCCCGTCCGGCGACGTGAAGATGGGGACGAAGGATTACGCCGTCAGTCTGAACAACAGTACCGACACGATCAACGCGATCAATGATTTCCCCGTGAAGCGTTTGGGCGGCGCGACGGTTTTCCTGCGCGATGTCGCTTTTGTGCATGATGGTTACCAGGTGCAGACCAATGCCGTGGACACCAACGGTCGGCCCAGCAGTCTGATGATGGTCCGCAAAACCGGTGGCGCATCGACGCTGTCGGTCATCAGTGCCATCAAAGCCGCACTGCCGGAAATCGAGCATCTGCTGCCGGCGGGCATGAAGATCAAACCGCTGTTCGATCAGTCGATCTTCGTCAAGGCCGCGCTCGACAGCGTGATGATGGGCGGACTGATGGCCGCCGGACTGACGGCGATCATGATCCTGCTGTTCCTTGGCAACTGGCGCTTGACGCTCATCATCCTGATGTCGATCCCGCTCTCGATCATCTGCGCCATCCTGGTGATGTACTTCGGCGGTCAGACCCTCAACACCATGACCCTCGGCGGATTCTCGCTGGCGGTCGGCATCCTGGTCGACAACGGCACTGTCGTGATCGAAAACATCGAGCGCAATCTCGCGCTCGGCAAGGAACTCGAGCCGGCGATTGAAGAGGGCTCGGGGGAGATCCTGCTGCCCACGCTCGTCTCAACGGTCGCCATCTGCATCGTGTTCGTGCCGGTGTTTCTGCTTCGGGGGACGGCCAGGTATTTGTTCTCACCTCTGTCGCTTTCCGTCATCATCTCGCTGCTGGCCAGCTTGATCCTGTCGTTCACCCTGGTGCCGGTACTGTTCAAATTCCTGATGCGGTCGCAGGTCAAGGCCCACGGCAAGCGGGCGGGGGCGCACGATATGCTCGCCCGCAAGGCGCGAAATCCGTTCATGGCGATTCACTATGCATTCGACGCCCTCTTCAACATGTTTCGCAACGCCTACCGGAACTATCTGGCCTGGGCGGTGCATCGACCGTTTCTGACGGCGTTGTTCTTTCTCGCATTGATCGGGTCGTCGGTGCTGCTGTACCCAAATCTCGGCATGGATTTTTTTCCGCAGGTGGATGCCGGTCAGATGCGGTTGCACGTGCGTGCGCCCGCCGGGACGCGTATGGAAGAGGCGCAGGCTTCGTTCGCCGGCGTCGAGCATGAGATCCGGAAAATCGTTGGAAACAGTGAAATCGACGTGCTGCTCGACAACATCGGCCTGCCCTACAGCGGCATCAACATCGCCTTGAGCGACACCGCCACTGTCGGCCCGATGGACGGTGAAGTGCTGATTTCGCTCAACGAAAAACACCGGCCCACCGCCGAGCACATCGCCGCGCTGCGCCGCGAATTGCCGAGACGTTTCCCGCAGATGCGCTTCTTCTTTCAACCGGCCGACATCATCAATCAGGTGCTGAATTTCGGCCAGCCTGCGCCGATCGACATCCGCGTCACCGGCCCGCGCAGCACCGATGACTACGCCGCCGCCCGTAAGATACTGGCCGATGTGCGGAAGATTCCCGGCGTGGTCGATGCGCATATTTTCCAGGTGCCGGATGGTCCTTCGATAAAGCTCAACGTCGACCGCACGCTGGCCGGCGAGATGGGAATGACCCAGCGCGACATCGCCGACAATGTGCTGGTCACCCTCAGTTCAAGTGCCATGGTCGCGCCTAATTTCTGGCTCAGCCCGACCAATCAGGTCAGCTATCCGCTGGTGGTGCAGACCCCCACTTACCGCGTGGACAACATGCACGATCTGATCTCGATGCCGATACCCGGCAAATCGGCGCGGAGCCCTCAGATGCTGATGAGCGTGGCGGATGTGACGCGTGGGCAGGTGCCGATGGTCATGTCGCAGTTGAACATCCGCCCGGTGTTCGACATTCATGCCGATGTGCAGGGAACGGATTTGAACACGGTCGCGAAGGCGATCGATCAAGTCGTCAAAGCGGATCAACCCGATGAGAAAACCGGCATCCACGTCACGGTCGCCGGGCAGGTGGTGACGATGCGCGAGAGTTTCAACGGCCTGGTGGGCGGGATCGGTCTGGCCGTTGTGCTGGTCTTCCTGCTGATGGTCATGAATTTTCAAAGTTGGGTCGATCCGCTGATCGTGCTGATGGCCGTGCCGTGTGCGCTGGTCGGTGTGATGTGGATGCTGTTTGTCACCCGTACGCATATCAGCGTGCCGGCGCTGATGGGGACGTTGATGTGCATCGGACTGACTACTGCCAACAGCATCCTCGTGGTGAGCTTCGCCAATCAACGGGTCATGGCCGGCGACAATGTCCTGACGGCGGCGATCGCGGCGGGGTACACCCGATTGCGTCCGGTGCTGATGACCGCCGGCGCGATGATCCTGGGAATGGTACCGATGGCTTTGGGGATTGGTGAAGGCGGCGAACAAAACGCGCCACTGGGCCGTGCGGTCATCGGAGGGCTGCTTTTCGCCACGTTCGCCACGCTGATTTTCGTCCCGGCGATGTATCGGTTGCTGCGGGGGTGGAAAATGATCGCGATAAACTGCTAAGCGAATGTCATCCTGAGGTACTCCGAAGGATGACAAGTGACACTCGTTTCCGCTTTTTCACTGTAGAAAGCATTCAAAACCATGACTGATGAATCCGAAAAATCCGCGGCTTCCGAAGTATCGCCCGTCGAACATCACTCGCATGTGCCGGTGCATTACGCCCGATCAACGCCGTGGGGCGTGATCCTATTTGCCGGCATCATCGCCATCGGGTTGTGTGTCGTTTTCGTTCGCGGGCAGCGCCTCCGCAAGCATGCCGAGGCGGACCTGGCCGGGAAATCCAGCCGGTTTGACGAGCAGGCGCCGACCGTAGACACCGTACACGTGTTGCCCGCGCCTTCGGAAACCACCCTTGTTCTGCCGGGCGAGGCCAGATCATTTTACGAAACCACCATCTTCGCCCGCACCAGCGGTTACGTCAGCAAATGGCTCGTCGACATCGGCGATCGCGTGAAGGAAGGCCATGCGCTCGCCCTCATCGAAACCCCCGAACTGGACGACCAGATGGCGGCTTCAAAAGCAAAGCTGGACGCGTTGAAATCCGAAGTGCATGTTTCGGAGACGACGGCGAATTTCGCGAAAGTCAGCTTTGATCGCTGGGAGGCCGCCGCCCCGGAAGGCGCAGTGTCGCATCAGGAGCGCGATCAGAAAAAATCCGAACTCGATGCGAGTCTGGCCCGCCTCGAAGCTTCCAAGGCGCAGGTGGCTTTGGGTCAGGCGGATGTGCAGCGGTTGACCACACTGATCGGATTCAAAAAAGTCGTCGCACCTTTTGAAGGGACCATCACCCAGCGGCATGTGGATGTCGGCGCGCTGGTCACCGCCGGCAGCACGACCAACACTTCCCCGCTGTTCAGCATCTCACAATCCAGCCGGATTCGCGTGTTTGTCGACGTGCCGCAGAGCGTGGTGCCGTACATCAAGGTGGGGATGGAAGTTGCCGCGACGGCTCACGAATATCCAGGCCGCAAGTTTATCGGGAAGGTGGATCGAACCGCCGAGTCGATGGACATGAATTCCAAATCGCTGCGGGTTCAGGTGCTGGTGCCGAACGAAGATCACACGCTGCTTCCGGGCATGTACCTGCAGGTTGCCTTTCAAAAAACGCGTAAGAAACCCCCGTTGCGCGTGCCCGCCGGGGCACTGTGTTTTCGGACGGGCGGCCCGCAGGTGGGCGTGGTGACCGCCGATCACCGCATCGAGTTTCATGATGTGACCATCGTGCGCGACATGGGAGACTTCATCGAAGTCGATACCGGCCTGCTGCCCAACGACTCTGTGGCTTTGAATGTCGGCAACGACATCAACAACGGCGACCGCGTCGATCCTCACGATCTGGATCCGGTGGCTGACAGTAGCACTCCAAAGTCTCCGCTAACGGCTGCACTCAACGAGGCGAAATTGCGGTGAGACCTACGAATACTCCTCATTTACTACTCCATGAAAAGTATCATCGCGTAAGAAAGCCCATGAACTTGTTCCATGGGAGTCCGCGAGCGCGATCGCGTGTACGCGCACCTTTGGAGCCCGTAAAAATACCGGGTTCATTTTAAGGATTGAATTGAAGCCACTCCAACCCCTTCGCGTTCTCTTCACCGTCGTCACTCTGACTCTCGTCAGCGGCTGCACCGTCGGCCCGAAATATCACGCTCCCGAACTCCGCCTCCCCGGTTTCTTCGCCGCCCCGGACCTCGCGGCTTCCACTCAACCCGCCGTGCGGTCCGTCGATTCCACGCACTGGTGGGAGTCACTTGACGATCCGGAATTAAACTCGCTGGTCAGGCGTGCCGTGGTATCGAACCTCGATTTGAGAATCGCTAACTCCCGATTGCAGGAGGCCCGCTCGATCGAATTTGCAGCCACCGGCGGCGTGTACTCCGGCGCCGGTTACCTGCCCGCGATGGGGGTCAGCGGAGGCGCGGGACGCGGCAGCGGGTCCAACACCACGCGCGGTCGCGTCGCCCCGGCGGTCAATTCGTCGACCAACACAAAAGGACTACAGGAAATCACGCAGGTGATTGGCTTGGATGCCGGTTGGGAACTCGATCTGTTCGGCCATTATGCCCACCTGATCGAAGCCTCACAGGCGGATGTGGAAGCAATTGCCGAGGCGCGGAACGACATCCTCATCACCCTGCTGGCGGATGTGGTGCGGAGCTATGCGGATGTTCGCAGCGATCAATATCGCCTGGAGGTCGCCCGTCAGAATCTGGCCACCCAGCAGCGGACACTGAACCTGGTTCAAATTCGCGTGAAGCGGCAACTGAGCAACGAACTGGATGCGGCGTTGGCGGAACGGCAACTGTCGACCACTTTGTCGCGCATCGCGCCGCTGCAATCCGCTCTGGCCTCGGCCAAACGGCGGGTGTCGGTGCTGGTGGGATTGTTTCCGGAGGAGTTGACGAAGGAATTGGACAAGCCCGAACTGTTGCCCACCACGCCGCCACAAGTGGCGCCGGGGATGCCGATCGATCTGCTCCGCCGCCGCCCCGACATCCGCCGTGCCGAGCGGGAACTGGCCGCCTCGACCGCCCGCATCGGCATCGCCACCGCCGACCTGTTCCCCCGCGTTGCCATCACGGCGGGCGCGGGCATTCAGGGCCAGGGCCTTGGACGAACCCCCGAAAGCGACCGCTATATCTACTCGATCGGCCCGTCCCTCTATTGGCCTTTCCTGGATTTCGGGCGGCTGGATGCCGTCGTCAAAGCGCAGGATTTTCGCACCGGGCAATTGCTTCTCGCCCACGAGCGATCGGTGATTTTGGCGGTTCGGGAAGTGGAGGATGCGCTCGGCAACTATGCCGCGAACCAGGACAGCCTCGCCCAGCTTGGCAAAGCCGTGGTCAGCAGTCGGCGGGCGGTGGGGCTGGCTCAACAGCGCTACGATATTGGTCTGACTGATTTTCTGAACGTGCTGGATTCCGAGCGTCAGCTCTTCGATTTGCAGGATCAATACGCGATCGCTCAGGCCACTGTCGTGCGGGATTTCGTGGCGCTTTACAAAGCCCTCGGTGGGGGGTGGGAACGGTATGAGGCCCCGGCGATTCCCCCGCCTCCGAAACCCGCGTTGCTGGCCGCGTTCGATCAGGTTTTTCCCGCCTCCCATGTGTCAAAGCCCGGATCGCCGGCAGCAGTGTCCAAGCCGTGAGATCTGCCGGTGAAGCAATTGTGATGCGGGCTTGCAGCCTGGCAGTAGGCGAGCGAAGCAGGACAGGAGGTAAGTGGCGGGAGGGATTTTCACCCTCCCGCTCTCCCAAAACCGGACGTGAGCCTCTCGACTCATCCGGCTCCAATCATCCCGCGGCCTTACGGCACCATTGACAACTCCCAGTGAGCAAACAGCGTGGTGGACCGTGCCGCTATGCGACGCAGCCATTCTGCGGCTTGCCGAGGGGAATTGCGTAATGGCTTGTATTTCGATCGTGCCCAGCGCACCAGCCTCCGTTCGAGGCATGTGAACGCCCGCTGCAGGGCCGATGGATAGTACCGCCCGTAGTAGGCGACCCAGCCACGGATGATCGGATTGAACATCCGGGACAGGTCCGCCAATGACTTGTCGCTCTTGCGGTGGATGCCCCAGTCGCGCATCTCGGCGACCATGGCTTTGGTTGCCTTGGCGCTGATGGCCGGAAGGAAACCGCAGAACAGCTTGCCTTCGCGGCCTTTGGCGCCCCTGGGTCTGAAGCAGTAACCCAGAAAGTCGAACTGGATGTGCTCGTGGTCCTGTCTGCGTTTGCCATCCCGGCAGTACACGAGTCGCGTCTTGTCGGGATGCGCTTCCAGTTTGCATCGCCGCAGGCGCGCTTCCACCGCCGCTTTGACTTTCTCCGCCTGCTCTTTGCTTCGGCAGTGGATCACGACATCATCCGCATAGCGCTCGAACGGGCAGTCGGGGTGTTCACCCTTCATCCACTCGTCGAACACGTAATGCAGAAAAATGTTCGCCGGCAGCGGCGAGATCACGCCGCCTTGCGGCGTGCCTCGATCCCCGGCGATCCGTGTTCCATCCTCGGCTTGAACCGGCGCTTTCAGCCAGCGCTCGATGTACAGCAAGACCCACGGGCAGTCCGTATGCTTGCGGACAGCGTGCATCATCAGCGAGTGATCGATGTTGTCGAAGAACCCTCTGATGTCC
>JANXVV010000357.1 GCA_025351525.1 Humisphaera sp.
GCAGGTAGTCGTCCACGTTCAACATCCCTGCCTTGGTAATGCCGATTCAAATCGGCATCCAATCCAAGGCCATGGGGGTGGACCTGTTTTACGCGCCGCTTTCCCCCGCCGGACTGGACTTGCTTCGCTCGCCTACTGCCATGAGTCCACGGTGACACAATCCGCTGCGGGAAGTAACTCATTGAAGCACAATGCGTGAACTCCGTTCCACGAGGAACGTCGCAGCCTTCTTCGCTTGGCCAAATCGCGCAAATGTGAAAATGGGCGGTTCATCAAGAGTGCACAAGAACCTATTTTCCTTGCCCCTTGCGAGTCTGTTGCCAGAATGGAAATAAAGGGCCATTCTCGCTATTTTATGAGCCGAAAAGCTGTTTCGAGCCCCGACCCTTAATGAAATAACCCCGATAAATGCGGGTGACGCAGATAAAGGCTCCGAAGTTTTTTGATGTCTTGTTCAAAGAAGGTATTGTGCCATTTGCGATACTCTTCAACGGCCCGATTTTCCGCGATTGCGCTTTTCTGAACCGCAGCGAATTGGTGTCCTACGAACATCCCGCACATTACTGCGCGTAAGATCCCGTGCGATGACAAGGGATCGAGAACACCAGCAGCATCGCCGAGAAGAAAGTAGCCAGCACCAGCACAAGGTGTGACACTGCGCCACGTAACATCTTGCATAAATGAAAAAGCAACGGTATGGTCGGGGGGCTGGCGGCCTACCTCCAGAATGCAGTAGGCGATCCGTCCGGAGGCCAGCGGAGCGTGCCAGTGCCATCCGCTTGCAGTCGCCCGCAGTTTGGGCTCTTGAGCTGACTCCGTCAAGGAGTCATCCCAACCGAATCGAGCGAATAATGAGGGTCCGCGAACTTCAATCGATAACTTTAGCTTTCGGGCTAACCAGTGGTGGTAGCCACTCGCATCAACCACCCAACGGGCAATAATTTCGCGGCTGTCCGTTCGAATGCCAACCACACGGCCGTTATCAAGAATGACGTCTACTGCCGGTTCCGAGAGGAATGTTTCCACACCGGCCATTGCGGCAGCTTTGAGGAGGATGTCGTCAAGGACGGACCGCTCAGCTTGAAATCCTGTCCATTTGCCCTCGCTATCCTCTCCGTAAGATTGAAACATTCTTGGGGTGTCCCACTCGACCCAGATGCCATGATGTCGAAGAAATCCGGCCGCGCGAATTTCGTTCATTACTCCTAGTTGTTTATACAACGACTCCATGCCGGGATGTAGCGTTTCACCGGGTCGCCGTCGTGGAAATGCCGCTCGATCGAAGATGGCCACGCGCATTCCGGCACGCACCGCCGTCAACGCGGCTGCCGTCCCGGCGGGCCCGGCGCCAATGATCACAACGTCTAACATTATGATCGCGCGACCCGGCGCACCGGGCCGTTGCCATCTTTGAAAAATCCTTGAGTCGCGTCGACATGGACGATGACAGTTCTGAGCACTTTGAACTCCAACCGGAGAGCTGGATCACCGCTTGGTGTTGGCGCCGGGTCGACGTAGGCAAATGAAAACAGCAGTCCTGAACCAGACAACGCCGCGCTCAGCTTCGGCAGGCCTGCGCTCGCCCACACGGTCCAGTCAGCCACAGCTTCGACAGTCACCAACCACGGATCGGATTGCGGGGGCGATGCGTGTGGGAGGTCCCCTTTTACGAAGCGAAGTGCCGCCAATCGTTCGATGAATGCTGTGGTATTGATCAGATCGAGGCCGCTAAAGCCTAAGTTTCCATCCAGCGCCTGACGTGATTGATCGGAGCGAGCTGCGCTGGCTGCATTAATGATGGTTCCGCCAGCCGTGGTTACGAAGAAGGGCCCCGTCTCACCATCCCATCCTATATTTGCCGCGACTTCACCGCCGATAACGCGGGGATGCTTCTTGTTGTAGCCAAGTTCGCCATCGGTGAGAGGCAGTGATGTCTGCAAAACTCCCGTCGCGCCGGGTTGAAAGCCGAACGTGCGAGATGAATCCGGCGCGGCGGCTGGCCAAAACGAATTCAGAGCGGCACATAATTTGGCATCTTCCGGGAACGGGCTGCCTAGCCCGTAGGTGACATACGTGCCTCGCCCATCCACGATGTGCTGCGAAACGTCCCAGCCGGGCGCAAAAACATCGGATGCGGCATCTGGCAGCCAAGTGGCGACCAATCCGCTAGATGTTTTTCGAATCTGAGCGCCCGACGTCGCTGCACGACCGACCACCGCCGTCACGGTATTGCTGGCGGCCTCTAAAGGTGGGAATTGCGGAATTCCGTTCGCGTTTTTCAGATCGACATTCGGAATGCGGTTGGACTTGACGACCGTACCCGATTGCGAGACCGCAAACCGACCATCGCTCAGCGGAGCGGGCCCACCCTGCGGAAATAGAAATCCCGGATCTCCCAGTCCAATTGGAGTCGAGGTTTGTTCCTCGATCCACTCGGTAATCTCGACTTGCTCAACCTGCGGGAAATAGTCGACTGCAGCCACAAGCGAGAACGCAGGAAATGCCTGCAACGTTCCCAACACTGGAGGCAGAGCGACGTTTATGACGCCGTCGCAGGTGCCGTCAATCAGGTGCGCGGCCAGATAGCCACCCGTTGCCAGTTTTCGCTCGAAACGGTTCGCGGGCGAGGTACCCGTGTCGGGAATCTTATTCAAATCATTGAGTGAAAATCCACCGGCGGGTTTAGGAACCGCTTCCTGTCTAATGTTTGCATACTCTGGGGCCGCGCGCCCGTTCGGAGTGCTTGTCACCTGCAGTGAAGTCCAAAAGCGGTTGGTCGAGTTTTCCTTCGGGACCTTGAATCGTGCCAATTCGGCGACTCCCTTCACGGTTTGAGTTGCCGTCTTGACAATGGCGGAGGGCACCGGCATTACCCAAACTCCATCCCCCACGGACTTCAGCGACACCAGATTTGTGTTTGTGCTGTCTCTGGAAAAGGGGGGTTTTGTAAGATCGAAAATCGGCAGGGGCGGTATGCGTCCGGGATTGTCGGGCCCTGCGGTATGCAGTCGCTTGAGCTTTTCGTCCAGATGAAACTCAGAGAACTTCAGAGTTGGGATGGATAGTGGCGTGCCGTCGGAGTGAAACAAGCACTCAGTTCCGGCGAACAATTTGTGGATGGGAAACAGGAACGTTTGGCTGCCATCCGCGGCAACTCCGCGAAGGACCTGATCGGACGCACTTGGTGTTCGGTATTCGGCTATGAAAACTCCATAGTGCGCCGGGAGCACTGCAAACCCGCGGTCACCAGCCGCACTGCGGGGATCGAACGAACGTGCCGCCGGGTCGTATCGTTCGACCTCGGTGCCGATGCGTGCGACCCCGCAGCGTGAGAAGGCCAGATCCGCGTGGCGACGGTGCGGTGATAGCTTCGTTTCGCGATACTGATATGCAAAAACACCGACGACCGGATTGGCGAAGTCCGTCAATTTTCGACGCGCCAATGAGTAGATGTAATTTTCGACCGTATCGAGTTCCGCAAGTGTTGGGAAATCTGCCGGCCCGGAAGTCGCTTTTTCCGGAATGACATACGGAGAGGCTAACGCATGGTATAACAAACTACGACCGGGAATCCCGGGCTCGACCGCTTTGTGGCCATCGAACGCAAACTCTTCAAATCCAAGTCGCGTGCGATCCACTATCAGAGATCTGCCCAGTTCCACGGTCAATCCGGCCAAGGGAACCATGATGTCCAAGCCATGAGCGGCGAACAGGGCCGTCCAGCCCCTCGGAGCCAGTCGATTCAAAACGGCTTTCACATCGTTGATCAAGGCCATGAGTAATCTCCGAAATGAGGGATAAGGAACGCAGTAACCGAACGCCGAAATTCTTATGGTGATCAATGCCAAGCCGCCGCTATGAAACATCGTGGCGCGACATGAGGCTTTCTAACCAAACTAAAAACTAATGCTGCTCGATCCGCTTGGATGGACGAACTTGATAAGAACAGAGCTTGGCGTCGGGTCGAACCGCCATGCTTCGCCGACCCCGTCAAAGGCCGCCGCAACAGGGAACTCCGGCAGGTTGGCGCCATCGCGCTGCACTACCGCCGGCTTTGAAGCGAGAATCCGTAGCAAAATTTGTCGTTGAGATGGTGAGTCGATCGTCACAGTCGTTTTACCGGCACTCGAATCACATTGAATGCGGGTGCCGTCGAAGACTGTGAAGTTTGAAGTACTCGACGGAAAAATTCGCAGTTCAAGGCCGCCGTCCCAGGTGCGGATGGAAGGATTGTTCACATAATCAGCGCTGCAGAGCGTTTGGACGCCATCCCCCAGAATGAGCGGCACGATCGCGCCACGCCGCACGAAGACCGGGATTTTGGACTTCGGATCGGCAGGCGCTTCGGGGTTAGTCCAGATGATATCCTGCTTGCCGAAGTGGTGTTCGTGCGTCCAGAAGTCGAACCATTCTCCTTCAGGGAGATAGAGGTTTCTCTGATGTGCGTTGGCCGCGATCACCGGCGCAATCAGCAGGTCGGCGCCGAAGTAGTACGAGTGCTGGATCGTGAAAGTCCGCGGGTCATCCGGATGAATCAATACGAGCGGGCGAAGAATGGGCAAGCCGGTCTCTGACGTTAACGTGGCGTGGGTGTTGAGGTATGGGAACAGCCGGGTGTGAAGCGTTGCGTAGAACCGGTAATTGTCGAGGGCGAGGTTGTTGTCGATTGTTTCGCCACCTTGCGGATAACCCCATGGATATTGGCGGAGATTGGCGTCATCAACCTGGCGATGCATCTGCATGATTGGAGTAAAGCAGCCGAATTGCGTCCAGCGAATGAACAGATCGGCGGGCAAGACTGGAGAAAAATTGTTATTCTGATAACCACCGATGTCATGGCCCCAAATCGAGTAACCGCTCATCGCTGCGGACAGTCCGGCGACAATCACACTGGGAAGGCCGTTCTGATCGCCGAAATTGGGCTCGTTGTCGCCTGCCCAGCAACCGGGAAATGCCTGTGTGCCCGTGAAGCCGCTGCGGGCGAACAGCAGGCCATTCTTGCCAAGGACGTTGTAGACGGTTCGGTGGTATTCCAGGCAGTAACCGTTCACGATTTCTCGGCCCGTCCGGCCGTCGCTGTACATCGCCACATCGGGAATATAGGTATTGGTTCCGTTGCCGGATTCACCGTCATCGGTTTTGAAGCCGCCAATTGCCGGCTCCTTGCCTGATTTGGTATCGACCCGGCTTGCCGCGAGTAGATCGTTCAGCCGTTCGGTCAGCCAATCACGGGCCGACTGACTGGTAAAATCGATCGGACTCCCCTTGCCTTTCCACCATGGAACCACGAGCGGTCTTCCTGCCGGATCGCGGACGAAAAATCGATTTTCTTTCTTGTCAGGGAGAGCCTCCCCAAGATTCTGTCCACGCATCTTCTCGTCGATGGAGTTGACGTTGATAAATGGCGTCATCCAGCAAATGGCCTTCAGCCCGTTCTGGCGGAAGAAGGTCATCATTTCCGGGACGCTGTTAAATCCCTCAAACTCCTTACCCTCGAAAGTTCCGGGATGGCCGAATTGGGTGGTGGCATCGCCGATGTTGAATTTAAAATCGTTGTAGGAAATTTCCCAAGGTGAATCGAACACGAATGCCGAGACGGGAATGCCGCGTTGCCGAAATTGCTCGACGGCGTAGCGAACCTCACCACCATCGCGCCAGACATCGGAGGAGATCCACGGGCCAAACCCGTACGCAGGCGGGGCTGGCGGTCGGCCGGTAAAGCCCGTATAGCGTGAGAGGACCTCGGTCAAAGCCGGGCCGTATACAACATTGAAAGTCAGGTTGCCGATATCGTTGGTGACGACGTAACGTCCTATTGCCACGCGCATGTCAAATTTGCTGCGCGCGGTAGAATCGAGGTGGAGTCCGTAGCCGCGTGTGCTGATGAACCACGGAGCAACCTTGTAGGATCGGTCGCCCTTGTTGGCGGGATTGTCGAAGGCGAGCATTTCGACAACGTGCCCCGTCTGATCTAGCGAGTTGAACTTTTCGCCGAAGCCGTAGAAATGTTCGTCGCCGGGCGAGGCGGCGGATATCGATGTCTGGTCGGGCGCGGTCCCGCCCCAGTCCATCACCTCGTAACGGAGTACTGAAGGGAAGGGAAACGAAAGACGAGTACGTACTTGCCGATCATTCCCAAACTTCTGCGTGAGTTCCAAACCGTTTGGAATAGTGGATGTCGCGATCAACGCGGTAATGGTCCGAGCCTGTCCCGCAATGACGCAGCTCACCGGAGCGAACGTCACAACGATAGCATCGGGCGCGCCAGCGCGATTGGGTCCGGCGAGTTCGATGCTTCCGGTGGTCTTGTCAATTCGTCCCTGAACCGATCCTGAGTTGATCGTTAGGAAGTCAGGTAGCGGCATGGTTTCTCCACTGTAGGCTCACGCGACACGAACCCAATTTGCAATCGAAGGGATGCCCTTTATATCAGTCAGGAAGAGCATGTACAAACCCGGCGGCGCCAAATTGCGGTCGTTCGTTAAAGTCGCTTGCAGGCCCGTGGCGCTTGGCTGGAACGGAACGTCAACCAAGCGCTGTTCGCCGTTGAATGAGTGGGTGGTCAGACTTGGGCGGATCAGGCTGATCCACTTGATCTGAGCCGCCTGCGGCGTAGTTATCGTGAACACGGCACCATATGCCAGATTCGTTGGTGCGACTAAGATTTGTGGGCGCGGCGTCTTGAACAAGTAGGGGGGGCTGAAAATCTCAAGTCTCATCTCTTCAAGTGGGTCGGGCGGCAACCAATCGATTTGCCGGCCTTTATCGGGGTTGCCGCCCGCAGTCAGGACTCGGCCATCCGGAAGGAGCAGAGCCACGGAATGGTAGAGCCGAGCTACCGTTGCCTTAGCCGTCAATACCCATTTTTTGGTGGAGGGGTCATAGATCTCCGCTTCAAATCGCTCGCTGAATTGTTGTGGATTGACGTTGCCCGCAACGTTGCTGGCTTCGCGAGTAACACCACCACCCGTCGCCAGCACGGTGCGATCCGGCAGCAGCACGGCGTTCACATGCATGCGTTCGAGGTTCAGATCCCCGGTCACCTCATACCGGGGATTGGCGGCGGATAAATCGGCAATGTTGACCCGCTTGGTTGCCGGCTGACGGGGTTGACCATCCTGATCTTCCGGGCCGCCGCCGAGAATCATGACCTGTTGGTTCTGCGCCGGTGGCAGAATCACGCTGGCACCCTGGTTGCATTTGCCGGGATCTTTCAAATTGTCGACCTTCTGTGAAGGCGTTGGCAAAAGGGGATCGAACAGGAACGGCTGCGAGTCTCCCTCCGAGTCCATTTTCCCGCCGGTAAAGAATAGCCGGCCATCTTTCATTAAGAACAAATGCGGGTACAGAGGAAGCTTGAAGTCACGCGCCTTTTTCCAGGCCGCATGAGCTGGATCGCTGTTTTTTTCGAGTGTCGTGTTGTTCGCGTCGCGATTCGCGGACCCGAATTCATCCAAGCCGGCCGTCGCCAGCGCGGTTCCGTCGTTGAGCATCACGAGCGTTGGATACCATCGACCGTTGCCCATCCTGGCGATGGCACTCCATTGGTTGTTGATCGGGTCGAAGATCGCGGCATCATGGCGTCCAAGGAACCCCTTTCCCGTTGGGACCATATGGCCATCGAAGTCGTATTTATCCGTGCCTCCAGCCGCCAGTAGTTTGCCATCGGGAAGAAAACAATGCCCGCAACAAAAGAAATCCACGGGTCGGCCATCCGCCTGATGAAGCGTGGGAGGGTGATCGAAGGAATTGTTGACGAAATCCCAGACGACGCTGGTGTAGACCTTTTGGGGCTCATTGCCGAACAACGGGGACGCGAACCGGACGGCATTGTTGCCCGATCCGGCAAACAATAAAACCTTGCCTGTATGTAATAGCGCCGCGTGAACGGGAAGCACTTCCGACAAATACGGCAATACCCGCCAGATCCCTTTGTCCTTGGCCTGATCGATATCCAGCGCCAGAGGAAGCACCGTAAATAATCCAGCGTTCAATGCCGGCGGATTATCTGCATGTAGCACCACCGCTTGCGGTGGGCCGCCGGTAAAACTGGCGATCGCCAACCCACCGCCCTGATCCTCCCACGAGCCCCATCCGTCGACCCGCGTCCATGCTCCCCAACCCTCCTGTACTTTTCCCGTCGGGTCCAGATTCCAACCGATTCGTAGAAACCCGCCGTTTTCTCCTGTCGGGTTGTCGATTTGAAATACGACCAACTCCGGCCGACCGTTGTTATCGAGATCGGTAACCGCCAACCCAGCCCCCTGGTTAAGCCGGGAAAACCAGTCGATCTCCATCCAAGGTCCCCAAACGCCACTGATTTGTCCCGAAGCTTGGAGGCCCATGCCAACGCTATAAAATCCGCGGTTACGATGCGCAGGATCGCCAGCCCGAAAGTTATCGATCCGTAAAACGATCAATTCCGGTTGACCATCGCCGTTCAGATCGGCCACGGCAATCGTTGCCCCCTGGTTGTCCCACGACTGCCAGTCCGGAACCTGTTGCCACGCGCTCCATCCTCCGGTGACGTTTCCCACAGCATCCAGTTTGCGCCCAACCCGGAACCAGCCTGCGTTTGGTCCAGGAACCACTTTGTCCACGCGAAAAACGATCAGTTCGGGCCTGCCGTCATTGTCTAGGTCCGCGACGGCCAGTCCGCCACCCTGATTCTCGTTTGCTAGCCAGTTGGGAATCTCTATCCACGGACCCCACGCCGCCACATTCCCTCCCGCATCCAGTGACTGGCCCACGCGGTAGAACGCCGCGTTTGGGCCGGGAGTGGGATGGTCAATGCGAAGTACGAATATTTCCGGACGCCCATCGCCGTCCAAGTCCGCCACGGCAATGCCGGCCCCCTGATTTTCCCAAGAGCCCCAGCTAGGAACTTGTGTAAATGCGTTTGCCATTTAATCAGAACTCCATTTCTCAGCATGTCGCCCATGGCTTATTGCGTTCCCACGCGAGACCGATTCCTGTCGCATCAGACACATCGATTCAAGTGATTCGACCACTCGCGCTGCACCAGAAAGTTTCCCATCCGCTCTTCGGCATCCGGGGCAGCTTCGCAGATATCGCTGTGATAGCCACCGAATTTCCGACACGACGAATCCCCGTCAAGGGTGATCGTCGTCCCAGGCGGTAAATAGATGAAAAAAGGGAGTTGGCATTGGGCTTGGGAAAGCTACCGTTCTTTGCAATCCGGCTTTGTAGGGCCACCTGGATCTCCGAGTCGTCAATGAGTTGCCCTGGCTCGGTACTGAGATTTGTCGAGCCTACGTGCGTTCCATGACCGATCTTAAAAGCGGGAGCGTTGTACTCACGGAGCTGGTCGATCAGTGGGCTGCTCAAGATAAATTTGAAGAAATCGTTGATACTCTGCGCGAGGCTGGCAAGTGCTGGCTGGTCTTTCCACGCGCTGCCCCAGAATACGGTAAACACTTCAACAGTGGCGAGCAGCGGCCCACCGTTATATATAAGCTTCGGATTTTGCGCGTGCACCTGAGCCGCAAACTTGTCGGTTTTGAGGTGACCCAAACGGATGATGCGAACGTCTTTCTTTCCAGGCATGGCAGTTCTTTCCTAAATAACTTCGGGATTTCTGAACGGAGTACACAAGTAACGGCCTTGATCGAAAGTGCTATCTGACGACTGTTAAAATGGCGTCGACCATTCCCTGATGGATGCCATCGGCGACGTTTCTCTCATATTCAATGGGCCTCCGAACGAGCACGTCTATTGGTTCGTTGTGCCTGAGACTACTGATGATATTGTGATGCGCTGAGACGTCTGTTCAAGTGAGCCACATTTCGAGCGTTTTGATCGATGGGGAGAAAAAATAACCGCCGCCACGGGTCTTGACGAAGTGCTGAAAATTGACCGGGCACTTTGAAGCATCCGCGAGTTTGTGAAAGGGACATCCCTTGACACTGCCAGCTTGTTGCGAGTTTGCAATAATAGGATCCTGCCCCGCGCCTCGTACGGGAAAATCTGCGTTATTGACCCAGGCGCTTTGAACGAATTCGAATTGACGTTCAATGTCTGATTGGTAGGCGAAAAAAAGAAGGCCGCGTGGGTCTGTCGAACCGCCGCCAATTGGAGCGCCCAGGGATGTGCCAAACGGGATGCCGCGCCGTAGCAAGCGATGCGTTTGGGTCATGCTTTCGGCATCATCCGGGTTTACGCCGGTCGGAACTTCATCCCGCGGATAGGCTTTTCGGATATGGGCCGCGAGGGGAACGATCGTTCCATCGACATCCTTCCCGTACTCGAAAGCATTATTAAGTGCATTACTATTCGCAAGCGCGGGATTTGCAACGCCAGGGTCCACGAGCGGGGGCTGATATTCGCCGTTACCGGCCTGAAAAGACAGCGCTTCCAGCGGAGCACCACTGCGGTATCGGCCGACAAGCTTCGCCCCGAGGAGATCTGCCGTCACGCCCAGTTCACCAGCTATCTTTACAATCGAATCTCGAAACGCTTTAACGTCCTGGGCAAGACGGCGAAAAACGAGAAACGAACCATTCTTGGCCCAATCGGGCAAACCTGCCTGGGAACTGGGGCCGGGATCCGGATTCGGACCATCCACACCGGGCTTGTGAGCGGGAATTTGCGTCGGGTAGCCGATGACGAATTCACCGGGATGCAGAAGATCTTGGCCGGGATTGCCTTGATCGGGATTATGCAGCGGATCATCCGGAGCATCCACTCCGCGAATGCCAGGTTGGGAAACGCCATCTTTGAAGCCAAAATGTTCATGACCCACTTCGTCCACGCGGGTTTCTCCCCGGATCATGCCCAGAATTCGCAGGCCTGACGTTGCAGTATCCTGTAGTTGGACAAGGTATTTCGAGAGACGACTGGCGGGGTCCAAGCGTTCAAGCTGTTTCGGGTCATCTGACGCTAGTAAGATCAGGGCGTGAACGTTCGGCCAAGCAATGGAAACGTCCATGTCATTGTTCCAATGTTCTGGCGCATGTTGAGCTACGTCTCCAATTTCAGATGCGCGACCGGCCATACCTTGAAAGGCACCTTGCGCATCGGTACCACCCGTAAAGGCTGCAGGCAACTTTCCGAGTTCTGGAACGTTCAGCTTACGGAGGCCTTCTCCGGTAAAGACCAGATTTGTCCAAGTGGCGAGGATACTTCCTTCAGGCATCCTGGCGCGCCGGACGGCTCTAAATTGCTCGTTAAATCGAAGGACGTTTGCACTGGAACTGTTGTGGACGTGATTAAAGACGCTGCCATCAACCGGGTCTCCGGATGGTTTGAGAGGGCGGAGCGTTTTCTTGGCTTTCGCAACATCGACAATTTCGAGAAAAATATTGACCTGATGGTCTTTATTGAATCCACCGAAACTATTGCCCTGAATTTGATCGAATTCGATCTGGCCGGCACCACCGCCCCCCGACTCCTGGATTTGAGCACCTTGGGGTGTGGGGCGAACAGGGGGTGTTGACGTTTCACTCATGAAAGCGCTCCTGAAAAAATGACAAAACGTGCCGCGGAATGAAATTCATTCCTAATCGTTCCCGGCTTTTAAAGCGACCGCGCAACCACTCGATTGCAACATTGTTCGCCTCTTAGTGCGCCAAATAAAATCTTAGCTCTGAAGAAACTGACTGCTGCAAGGCCTTCAAAATTGTGTCTCCGCCGCACATACACCGAAGGAGTGAGCAATTGATAGCTCAAGTTGACTTCATATCACCTCGGTCACTTTCGCGCACGTGTCTCGCGCAGCGAGCTGAATTATCGCGATTGCCTGAGGGCTCTTTGCGCGACCTCTAATAGAAGTTGGATGCTCATTTCTAAAATCCAGGCATATTAAAATCAGCGCCAACTGATTTTGTAGTAGGGCACTCAAGATGTACTCCGCCGGCAAAACGATTGCGCCGGGACGTCATCAAATCTGCACTAGGGAAACCAATCTGTCACACCACCGCCTAAGACTACTCAGTATTCCGAAGGCGTCAATAACTTGCGTTTTTTGCAACATTTTCGCAATCGCCATCCCCCGGCCCAAGCCAAGAAAACATGCTTTTTTGCGGCTGTCGGGAGGGGTGCGGACAGGTCGGGGGTTTTTAAAAGTGGGTTCGGAGCGTTTAATCTCATGGAGCAGAACTCTAATCTCATTGAGCAGAGGGGGGATCTCGGCGGCGGAGGGATTGCCGAGGGGATTCAAATTTTGGGAAAGGGGAGGGATCGGTCGGACCGGGGTGTCGAAAATCCGGATCAATCGAGGCCGACTTCATGGGCGAGGCGATCCGCTTCAGCGCGCAGGGCGGCGGCACCGGCGGGATCGGCGGGGTGGATTCTTCCATCCAGCCCGCGGCTTTCGACATCCATGGCCATCGCGGCGGCGCGCATCAGGGCGATGCGGTTGAAGACGGCGGCCTGATTCTCATCCTTGAACGATCGGTTTCCCGGGGATTGGGCCAGCCATTTGACGAAGTAGGCAGCCTGGCCGTTGCCCCGGTCGGCGGCTTCACCGTACCACTTCAGGCCGGTGCGCTGATCCTTGGGCACGCCGAAACCGAACAGGTACGCACGGCCGATATTCAAAAACGCGGGGGCGTAATCCTGATCGGCACTGAGCTTCAGAAGTCGCATTCCCTCGGCGGGATCGGCGGGCATGCCCACCCCTTCCAGCAGCATCGAGCCGAGATGGTTTTCGGCAACCGGATCGTTTTTCGCGATGTCTTTGCGATACCATTCAACGGCCCGGGCGGTGTCCTCCTTCGTGCCGAGACCCTCGGCGTATTGGATCGCCACCATGCACGCGGCGTGGGGATACCCGAGATTGGCCGACTGCGTGAACGAGGCGAGTGAGGCGGGGAAATCACCGGCCTGAAATTGTTTCGAACCTTTGAGATAGAGGTCTGCACCCGCAAGCGGCGGGGCGTTGGCGTTGGTCAGGCGGTCATAGGTTTCCTTCGCCGCGATGAGGGCCACTTCGCGCGAGGCATATTTGCCGGCATTCACATCCGTCGCCAGAGCGCTGAACGCGCGGAAGATCTCCCAGTTGGTGTCCGCCGCCTTTTTCAGTTTCGCCATGCGGGCGACGGCCGCGAGATCCTCCACTTTCCAGACCCCGTTCGTTTGAATCGCGAGAAAACCCTGCGGAATCGAGCGTGCGGTGCCGTCCGGGGCGCGGAAGGTGGTGGTGACGTTCATCTTGAAATTGTCGCCGCTGGGGGCGGAGTCGTCGATGTGGATGTCGATCAGGCGCATGTTGTCAGCGCGGGCCTGGGCATCATCGGCGGCGTAGGCGAAGGGGTTGTCGGCGGCCGCGCCGAATCGGGCGGACAGGGCCTGGGTCAACAACTTTTTAGCCTCGCCGACCTTCGTCGCCGAATCGCAGTGAATGCGGTACAGCGGACCCAGCGGCGCGGCGAGGGTGGCGGCGTACTTCGCCAGATCGCCGGAGCGCGACGCCTCGACCATCCGATGCAGCGCCTCCGACACTTCACGCGGCAACGGAACGCGATCCTCGGCGGGGGTGGCCGTTGCGACGGAGAGTGGAATAATGCCCGCGAGAGCAATCGTGAAACATCGCTTCAATAAAATGCAACGCATGACCTTCCTCGTTTCTCCAGGTTCGGCTTTTTACCGAACGGGGACTGGATGGGGGTGGGCTGGCGGGGACCATTCTACCCTGTCGTAGGGCAAGTCAAGACAAATCTTGGACGGTCCGAAGTGACCGCCCTTGTGGACGCCGGAGCCATGCCTCCAAAATCCAAACAAAAGACTCCGGCACCGTCACTGTCTACGCAACATCGCCATCGCCCCGAGCGGCAGGATGGACAGCGCGGTCGGTTCGGGGATGGAGTCGATGATGAGCCGGATCCGAAGAGCACGACATCGAAGGTGTCGCCGACGTGCGGGAAGAATCCGTTGACGGCCTGCACGTCGAGCGTTCCACCAGGATTGGCCTGGCCCGCGATGAGTTGATTGCAGGTGATGCCGGGATTGGTGCCGTTGTTGATGATCGACCCGCCTCCGTTGTGGTTGAACGTTTGACCTGCGCTGTGGAGCAATGCGGAGGGTGTCAGCGCGAACGTTGCGTTGCCATCGTTGATTTGAATACCACCGGTAAGGCTGCTGACCATGTTGATGGCGCCGCTGGCTGTGTCGGGCACGCCGAGGCTCCAGAAGCCGGGGTTATCGCATGCGCCACCCGCCGGGGCGGCTGGTATTTTCTACAACGATGGTCGGTTCGGAATAAAATTCGTTTCAGCGTGATCGACATCTCATTTCCCTCTCAAAGCGCGTGCTGTCGAAAAATCCGTTTCGTAACATTCGGGGCCAAAGCCTAACCCGCGATTGGATTTCCATCATGTACTACCGCGACTGTTTGCGGATCGTCATGTCGAAATTCTTCACCATCGACTTGTACATCGTCCACACGATCCCCGAGAAAGCCGCGACGGCGACCCAGCCGGAGAGGAACACCGCCAGGCGGTTCCACAGTTGATTGCCGGCGGGATCGCCGAACGCGTCGGTGGCGAATTTCCAGGGGTTGATCAGGATCGTCATCAGCGTGAACGGGCTGAAGCTGCCGATGATGAGCGACCCCATTCCCATCGAACGGGCGGCGGCGGCGTGGAAGCCGATGAAGCCCAGCACGCCACTGCCCCCGACCACGATGCCGATGCTGCTCATCACCGCCATCACCGTCGTGCGGCAGCGCAGCGACAGCTGCATCCCCATGATGCTGGCGAAGGCGGCGACGATCACCAGCGTGCCGGGCATCACCAGCATCGCCTCGGGAAACACCACCCACTCGAACACCTCGCCGGGGTGGATCACCATTTTCAGAAGATCGGCGATCACGAACACCAGCACGCTGGCAACCGGCACGGCGACCAGCGGCAGCACGAAACTCACCAGCCCGCGCAGTTTTCCCCAGATGTAATAATGGCTGGTGATCGGCGTCGTCAGCAGCAGATCGAGCGTGCCGTCCTCTTTCTCCCGCGTGACCGTCGACGCGGCGGCGTTGGTGACGATCAGCAGGATCACCGAGAATTCCAGCACCACCGCGCCCAGCAGCCAGTTGCGGGCATCGAGCGTTTCCAGCCGATGCGAGACATCGTGTACGGTGATCGCGCTGATATACGTGCGCTTGCCGACGGCTTTCAAACCGCGCGCATTGTCGGTGGCGGTCACCAGCGATTCGACCGCCAGTCTACCGGGCAGGGCGGCCAGGTTGGTTTTGATATTGTCGAAACCGCTTTTGTCGCCTCGCTCCTTCGCGTAAATCACTTTGGTGTCATCGGTCCGAATGTTGTAGACGGCGGGCGATTTGCCTTCGCCGTAGACGATCAGCGTGTTGGCGCTCGCATCGTAGCTGCCGGGGGTGATGTACTGGGCCGGCGCGATCTCCGTCGAGTGCAGGATGACCAGCACGATCGACCCGATCACACCCCCGGCCATGAACCCGTAGCGCATCACCGAGGCCCGGGCGGCGGAGGCTTTGGTCTTGGCTTCGCGCCAGGCGATCGGATTGGTCCACACCCCGCGCGGCTTGCGGGTGCTGTTGCCCTTGCTGATCCGCAATTTCTGCAAGACCCACGTCTTCACCGTGCCGCTCGATTGGGCCAGCCGCCGCAGCAGCGCGATGGACGGGGCCACCAGAATGAAGCTGAGCAGGAACATGAAGCTGACGTAGAACCACGCGGGGTTGCTCAGATAAAAACCGAGCGGCCACACTTTCAAATGGTCCGGCAGCTCGCCGAACTTCGGCGGCGAATAGGTCTTGTCGTTGAAGACGGATTTGAGCGCCAGAAACGGGTGCATGCCGGTGAGCCAACCGGTGCCGCGATGGGAGGCGTCCTTGGCATCGATGAACGGATGAAAGTAGTCGAGCTGATCGAGCAGATAAATGCCCACGAGATAGAGCACGATGAACAGATAAAAGCTGAAGATGGTGCGGCGGGTGCCGACCTTGAACACCGCGATCGCCATCGCGAGCGCCCCGGTGACAAACGCGGTGGCGGCGGCGATGAGGAACGAGAGCACAATGCTGACGATCGCCACCCCGCCGAAGACCTGCGTGATCGAGAAAATCGGCACCCCGCTGACGAGCAGCGCGGCGACGAAGAAGATGCGGCTCAGCAGCGATCCCAAGACGATCTGCCCGTTGGTTAACGGCGTGGCGAGAAGAATGTCATACGTCTGATTGTCCTTCTCCTGCGTGATCGCCCCGGCGGTGAAGATCGGCGACAGCAGGGCGACGAGGGCCAACTGCAAAAAACTCAAGCGCTGAAAAAGCGACGCGCTCGCGGCAGCCAGCTTGGAAAGGCTCTGACCGTTCTGATCGCCGCTGAACAGCAGCGAAAACACGACGATGAGAATCAGCAGACCGAGGTACCCGCAGCGGATGAACAGATCGCGCTTGCGCTTGCCGCCCGCCTCGACGACGCGCAGGAGGATCGGGTTTCCGGGAAGAAGCCGCCAGAGATAGTCGGTGATGCCGAGCATAGGAGGAGAATAGTGTAACCCGGCGGGGGAGAATGACGAATTCACAAAGCTCGAATTCACGAATGAATGGCATCCGACCCTGCCCGCCGCCGTCGACGAACAGCATGCTTCCACGATGCGCTACACCGCGATTCTCGAAGCCCAGCCCGGTGGCGGATATCACGCCTCACGCCCTGCGCTCCCCGGCTGTCATTCCGAAGGCGACACGCTGGATGAATCCGTCGCCAACCTCCGCGAGGCGATTGCCGTTTATCTCGAAAGCCTGCAAGCACGCGGCGAACCGTTCCCCGTTGAAGACCTGTTCATCAAGCCGCTCGATGTGGCGCTGCCGGCCTGATTCGCACGGCCAAGATTCCTTCAATCCGCGCTCGTGAAGTCGCCCGCGTCGCGCAGTCGATCGGCTTCGCCTTCGATTGCCTCACTTCCATCCTTCAGACCCTGCCGTGCATCCTTCAGAGCTTGCCGTGCATCCTTCAGACCTTGAAGCGCATCCTTTAGTCCTTGAAGCGCATCCTTTAGTCCTTGAAGCGCATCCTTTAGACCTTGAAGCGCATCCTTTAGCCCTTGAAGCGCATCCTTTAGTCCTTGAAGCGCATCCTTTAGTCCTTGAAGCGCATCCTTTAGCCCTTGAAGCGCATCCTTTAGTCCTTGAAGCGCATCCTTTAGTCCTTGAAGCGCATCCTTTAGACCCTGAAGCGCATCCTTTAGACCCTGAAGCGCATCCCGCAGACCCTGAAGCGTATCCCGCAGTCGTTGCGGGATGCGCGGCAAGGCTTGAAATGCGTCCCTAAGAGCATGTTCGGGAACACGGCTGGGTTTTCCGTAGCATGGGCTACCAGCCCATGATTTTCTTTTAAAATACAAAAACATGGGCTGGTAGCCCAAGCCGCGCGGCAAACAGCTCCAGCATCTTCGCCGGGACACCTGGTTCGCTCCAAACCGGCGGCCTTTTGGCCACCGGCGGTCCGCAGAGTACTGCGGACCCTACGAAAATCATTGCACCAAGCCCTTGGTCAGCCGCATGAACGCCGTCTCCAGATTCACCTCTTCCTCGCGCATCATCGTGAGCCGGTAGCCGGCCTGAATCAATCTCGCGGGGACGAAGCTGTAATCCTCCACGCCGGGCTTGATGAGGATTTCCAGGAAGCCGTTGTTGGAATGGACGGATTCGATGCTCGGTTCCTGCGCGAGCAGCGCGCCGGCCTGCACCTGTTGATCGGCGACGGTGACGTGGAGGATCGTGCCGGTTTTGGCTTTCTTGACGATGTCGGTCCAGGGGCCGCTGTAGATCAGTTCGCCGCGCTCGATGATGCCGACGGTGTTGCAGAGGTCTTGCAACTCCGGAAGGATGTGGGAGCTGATGATGATGGTCTTGCCCATGCCGCGCAGGGTTTTGAGCAGCTCGCGCAGCTCGATGCGGGCGCGGGGGTCGAGGTTGCCGGCGGGTTCATCGAGCAGCAATAGTTTCGGGTCGTGGAGCAGCACGCGGGCGATGCTGAGGCGCTGCTTCATGCCGCGGGAGAGGCCGTCGACGAAGGCATCCCGCTTGTAGGCCAGATCGGTCAGTTCCAGCACATCGCCGACCAGCTTCACGCGGTTCGAGCCGTTGATGTTGTACGCGGCGGCGAAGAACTCCAGATATTCCTGAACGACCATGTCCTCGTACGCCCCGAAATAATCGGGGACGTAACCGATGAGCGGGCGGATCTGACGGGATTGGTAGCCGACGACGAAATCGCAGATGCGCGCCTCGCCCCAGGTGGGTTGGAGCAGGGTGGCGAGGATCTTCATCGTGGTGGTTTTGCCCGCGCCGTTGGGGCCGATGAAGCCGAAGCAGTCGCCGGACTGGATCTCGAGATTGAGATTGGAAAGGGCGACGAGGGTGCCATAGCGTTTGGTGAGGTTGACGGTCTTGACGACGGGGATCATGCGGGGCCTTGGCTATGGAGACTATGGATGCCATCTTGCGGTGCTGCCGTAGAGTTCACGGCTGTCCGCCCGGCTTTAAGTTGAGCGCCGACCGGTCCAGGGGCAGGATGAACTGATAGTAGATCGTGCCCTCACCCGTGACGGCATCGCCGGCGACTTCGATGGGGATCGGCAGGGGACTGAGGGGTTCGGACTGAGCCAGCACGATCAGTTGCCCGGCCCCGAGCGCGCCGGAGACATCCAGTTCGCGAAGGGCGGGGCGGTGCAGGTCCCAGCGGTCGCGATCTCCTTTTTCAAGGCCGGGGGCGGGCAGATGGTCGAAGAGACTGAGCAGGACGAAGTGGGTGGGAGTGCCTTTGTCCTCGAAGTTGGGGTCGTGCTGGAAATGACCGTACCAGTATCGCTCGGCGGCTTTGCTGACGAGGGTGCCGGGGTCGCCGATCTGACCTCGGGTGTTGCCGCCCTGATCGGGAGAGAAATCGATCGTTTCTTTGGTGGTGTAGAGTGCCGCCAGATCGATCGTGCCGTCCGCATCCCATGCGGGGATGTAGAGCACCTGATCCAGCCGGGCGGTGGCGCTTTCACCTTCGACATCATTCAGGAATCGCGGGCGAAACACGAAGTAGATGTTCTTGAGCCTGCGCCCGGATTTGTTGGTGAGTTTCCCTTCCAGATCGAGCGCGCGCTTGCGGGAAATGCGGCCGATTCCTTCAATCCCCAACGGCAGATCACCCACCCAGGCCGCCTGAATCTTTTTGAGCGTACTTCGATACGGAAATGTGACGGCGCTCGCGTTGAACACCGGCACTTCATAATCGAGCGGTGGGGCGCCTTCATCGCTCACGGTGAGCGTGGGATAGGCGGTGACATAGGAGACCGCATCCTTGGCGGTGTTGAGCAGTTCGACGCG
This sequence comes from Humisphaera sp., assembly GCA_025351525.1. GTDB lineage: Bacteria > Planctomycetota > Phycisphaerae > Tepidisphaerales > Tepidisphaeraceae > JANXVV01. Next base: position 19,316 of record JANXVV010000357.1, read on the forward strand.
CTGCCCGCCATCGCGCGGGATGTAGAGGCCGAATTGGGTGTGGACGATCGCCGGTTCACCCGGCACCATTCGCACGAAGCTCACATGCTGCACCTGGGCCGCGCCGCGCAGCGCCAGTTTGACGATGAGGACCGTGAAGCCCGTGGCGATCAGCGCGGCCAGCGCGAACGCGAACCAGGATTGGCCGGCGCGCTTCTTGGCCGCCAGATAGAGATAGCTTCCCGGCCCGGCGACGATCCAATAGAGGATGAAGAACAGAATCGCCAACCCCAGATACGCCGTGCTTTTGCCGGGGAATTCCATGCCGCTCAAAAAGCTGCGGGTCAGTCGGTAGATGCTGACGCTGGCGTCGCTGTAGCGCTCCTGATAAATCTTGCGGGTGGGATCTTCAAAATTCGGCGGGGGGTTGCTGACGGCGGGTTGAGAAGCGTTGCCCCAGTCAAACACGCGATCCCAAATGTACATCCATTTGAAATCCTCATTGCCCGCCCCCGTCCCGGCCACGCCGGACCGACCGGTGAGATTCGAATCGCCCAGGTCCTGCGCGATCCAGGTGACGCTTCCGCCGCCCACAACGCCGCGAACCATCCACGGGCGACCGGCACCGTCTTTGTCTTCCGTTTCGACGACCACCGCATTCCGCTTCGGCGTAGCCAGCGCGAAGTCGAAGGGGCCTTTGCCGATATCCTTCCATTGAAGGAATTTGAACCGATCCGAAGGCGCGTATCGCGCCCGTTCCGCCACGATGCGCTTCAGGGGAAGCACATCCTCCGCCTGCTCGATCTTCTGCACTTCCACCGGCAGAAGCGGCCCGAAGCCGCGCTGCACCATTTCCCACACGTTGGGTTTGCCGGATTGCGAGACGATCAGCTTCCCACCGCGATGGATGTATTGCTCGAGGGCGGTGCGCTGCTCCGCCGATAGCTGCGAGGGATCGGCATCGCACCAGACGATCGCATCGACCGCCTCATACCCCATCACATTTTCCGGCAGCAGACTGCGGACGCTGGCGATCGGGATCACCACCGGCATCACATTTTCCTTCAGACCGATCGTCGATCGAAGCGATGAATAAGGGTTGAAAACCGGTCGACTCTGATCGACGACGCACAGCACGAGCTTGGTGCTGCGGGCGCGATTGGGATCGTCGAGTTCATCGATCGAATCCTTCACCAGCAGCCGGGTCAACTGCTTGTCGTCTTCCGTGGTGAGATACACCTGCAATTTGCGATTGACGTAGGTAGGCTCATTCCCATCGCGCAGCAGATCGGGCTGGGGAATGAAATACATCCAGAACCGCTGCGTGCGTTCGCCGATTTCGGTGTTGCCGGTGAGCGAGATGGGCCGGGTGAAAATCGGGTGATCGTGATCGCCATCCTCCTGATAAACGGCGATCTTCCCCTTAAACGGCGCGCCGGTGGTCGGCGTGAGTCGAACGACCATCGGCGTCCAACAACCCGGCCGATAGGCGTGGTCGAACCCGATGCTCTCAACGTCCCCATTCGCCTGCGCGAGGACCGCCGAAACCATCGCCCACTGAAGAATCCCCGCCAGAAAAAAACGCATTGCGTCCCAATTTACGTCACTGAATAGGGGCGCGTCAACGAACGGGTTTGTTTGAAATATCGCGGCAACCTGCCAGGACACCGCATCCGACTACGACCATGGCACTTGGCGGTCGTTTGGCCGGGGCGATCTCGATCGAAGTGACAGGTTGCGGCGGACGGAAGTAGCCACATCCTCCCGTTATTACTTCGACTTCAACGACTGCAAATACGCCAGCAGCGATCCGAATTCGTTCATCGTCATATTGCCGACGATTCCCTCGGGCATGACCGACACGTTCGACGTGCCTCGCTTCAGCACCTCTTTCAGCGCGATGATCGTGGACGCCCCGGTGATGTCGCGGATCTCCACTTCATCGGCCCCTTCACGGACGATGAAGCCCTCCCTGCGATCTTTGCTTTTGAGCTCGAACCAGTTGGTTTGGAATCCCTGGGCGATTTTGGCGCTGGGCTTCAGGATTGATTCGATCAGTTCCGGCACCGGGTAGCGCGAGGCGATGTCGCCGAGGTACGGGCCTTTGGGGGCTTCGGTGAGGGCGACGGCATGGCAGGCGACGCAGCCTTGGCGCACGAACAGGGTCTGGCCGACGATCGGATCGCCCTCGATCTTCGGGGCGGCGGCCAAGGCTTCTTCGTAGGGGATGTCGGCCAGCGTTTTACCGGCGACGACTGGGGCAGTTCCCGGGGACAGCTTCAACTGTTCCGCCGCGTAGATCGCCGCGGTCTGCACGGTGGGATTTTGATCCTTCAGATGCGCGCGGACCTGATCCGCGTAGACATTGAACCGCGTCTGCCCGATGGCCCGCAGCAAACTCACGGCGGTGAACGGTCGGACCCATCCTTTCTCGACAGCCGCTGCGGCGGCCTCGCGGACGGGAGCCTTTGCAGTGTTGCTGTTGGCCAATGTCGTCAAAACCCCATAGGCCACTTCGCGCCGCCCCGGATCGTCAGCGAGGGTCAGCTGACTGAAATACCCGATAGACGATCCATGCCGTCCCTCCCGCAAAAAGCTCTCGCGGGCGTTCTTCAACTCACCCGTGCCGTCTCCTCCGATCGCGGCGAAGACCCGCACCGTCGCCTCGAGCGATTCGCGGCTTTCCACCGAGGCCAGCGTGCGCACCGCTTTCCCGCGCAGGGCCGGCGTATCCGTCGACGAGACGGCAACTCCCTCCAGCAGCGCGATCGCCTCCGGGCCGAGCTTCTTCGATCCCAGCAGCAACTCCACCGCCTGCGCCCGGAACGCCGGATCCTTCTTTGCCAGCCCCGCCATCTGCTTCATCGATTCCGGAGACTCCAGATGATGCCGCGAAAACTCGACCAGGAGATGCCGGGTCATCGACGCATCCGAACCCGCGACTGCCGTCGCCAGCGCATCTTTCAGCACGGTGCCGATTTTGTCGCTTTCCGCCCACTTCACCCATTTGTAATACGGCCCGTTGTTGATGGGCCGCGTCCCCCACCACTTGCCATCCCACTCCTCTTCTGTGAAGTACAGTCGGCACAGCACCGTCAGCAAAGACTGCCTAATCGCCGCCTCTTTCTCCACCGCCAACCGTCCGACGATCGCATCCACCACCTTCGGCTCGTGAAACCATTTCAGCACATTGAGCGCGCCTTTGAATGTCGGCGATTCCGGATGCTCCAGCGCGACAAGGCACGCCTCTTCGGCGTGCATCACAATCAATCCACGCGAGGCAATGTGAGCGACGACGTGATCCCGATCATCGGTCAGCGAAAGGATGGATGCGGCGGCATCGGCCTTATTCAACCGCACCAATCCGTTGATCGCCTGCAGCCGCACGCGCGGATCGATATCGTTCAGCCCCGCGATGAACGGTCCCGCCGGCACGCCCGCCGACTGGGTCTTGCGGTCGGCAAGGGCGCGCAGGGCGAACTCCCGAACCTTCGCATCCTCCGTCAATTGCAACAGTGCCGGCGTCGACGCCGGACCCGCCCACTGCTTCAGCGTGAAGATCGCCGCCACCCGCACCGGCAACGATTCATTCGAGCCGGCCAGCGCAGTCAAGGCTTTCAGCATCGCCGGTGTTGGCTTGCGCCGCAGCAATTCCTGTTGCGCGGCCAACCGCAGCACCTGGCTGTTCGACCCCACCTGCTTCACCAGTTGCTCATCGGTCGACTTCGCCGCATCCCGCACCGGCGGGCGATTTTCCCCAGCCGTCACCCGAGCCACGAATCCGATGTTCGGTCCCGCAAAGCTGAAACTGCCGCCGCGCCAACTGGTGATGTACATCCGCCCCTGCCCATCGATCTCCATTTCGGTGGGGCGCGGGATGGTGATAAACTCCTCCTGCTTCACCTTGAATGTCGCGCCGTCCGCACTCATCGGATGCCGATAGATTTTGCTGCGGCCCCAGTCGCAGCAGTACAGCCCGTACCCGAAACCCTCCGGCAAGCCCGGTTCATCGATAAAGACCGTTCCGCACGGTGCCCCGCCGCCGTAGTCGTCCAGACGGGGCAGCAGGTCTTCCTGAAAGTGCATGAACAGGGTGGGATAGCCGACGTTGCAAAGCGGGACGATGTGGTGGAACCGCTCATCCCAGCCGTCGCCATCGTTGGTGTTGTCGCGCGTGAAAATGTTGAGCAGCGGGTCGATGCCGACGCCGTAGATGTTTCGCTGGTTGATGGAGACCATCTCCAGTTCCGTGCCATCGGGCCGCACCCGGGCCACGCCGCCCCCGTGCTGTTGCAGCGACTTACCATCGGTGCCGGTGCATTTGAAGAACCCGAAATCCCCGACGGCAATGTAGATCCACCCATCGATTCCCATGCGGATTCCGTTGGTGGTGTGATCGGCCCCGCGCTGAGCGACGAGGGCTTCGGTGCTGATGCCGGTCAGCAAATTTTCCGATCGATTCGACACGCCCGTGTGGTTGTCATCATAGTAAACCGTCAGGAACGGCGGATGCAGCACATACAGCTTGTCGCCGTCCACAATCAACCCGCGCGGGTGATCCATCATCGCGAACTTGGTGATTTTGTCCGCCTTGCCGGTGCCGGTGGTGTCGACGCATTTGTACACCCACCCCGCATCCGCCTGCTTGCCCAGCGACCCGGTCTGATCGACGCCGATGTACACTTCGCCCGTCGCCGCGGCGGTCACGCAGGTGGGATAGTTAATTTCCGGCGGCTGCGCGAAAATGGTGACGTTAAACCCCTTGGGCACCTTGATGTCATTCAGCAGTTCCGCGCTTGTCGGCACGGTGGCCGGCTGCCTGGGCTTTCTGGCAGCGAAAGCCGTCATCGGCACCAGGCAGAGCAACCCCGTCAACCATTTCACAAGCGAACGCTTCATCGTGATACTCTCCGGTTATGTGACGGGATTTGTACCGGCGCGGGTTTGGACTGTTGATGCGAAGCCCACGTGCGTCTCGGGGATGAATCCACCGGTGAGAATGAAGAATCCACGAAATCGACGAGTGGAGCTCGTCGTCCTGAGCGCAGCGAAGGATCTGGCCTCCTGGTGCGAGCAGGGGGAGAATGACGAATGACGAAACAGGAGGGAGAACAACGCAATCCTCCTGAATTCTTTGCGGATGGATCAGACCGCCCCTTCGATTCGCCATTTCCTCATTCGTCATTCATCCCCCGGCCCAAGGCGGACCCATTGCAGCAGTCGCATCCGCCATGACCGTTGCTTGTGGCTCATCCCTCCTTCGCTACAGTACGCCGCATGAGCAAGACGCTGTTCTGGTACGTCTTCCGCGATTTGTTTCGCATCTTTTTCATGGCCGCCGGGGCGCTCTCGGGGATCATGAGCTTCGGGGGGTTGCTGCGCCCGCTCACCGAGCACGGGCTGGATTCATCGCAGGTCAGCAAGATGCTGACCTACTTCACGCCCGCGATGATGACCTACTCGTTTCCAGTCGCCGCCCTGTTCGCGGCGACGATGGTGTATGGGCGGCTTTCCGCCGACAACGAACTCACCGGTTGCCGCGCGGGGGGGATCAGTTTTCTGTCCATGACCACCCCGGCCATCGTGCTGGGATTGAGCGTGGCGCTGGTCAGCCTTTTGTTCCTCTGCTTTCTCGTGCCGGTGTTCACGTTGAAGGCCGAGCGGGTGATCTACTCGAACCTGTCGCAACTGGTGCAGAATCAGATCGAGCGCACGCATCAGATCGATCTGGAGCAGTACACGGTGTATGCGCAGAAGGCGAATGTGCTGGAGGCCGATCCCAATCAGCCGATGGCCCAGCGCGTCGAATTGATCGCGCCGATGATCGTGACCTACACCGTCCTCAATCCCAAAAGCCCGTCGAAACGGCTGGTGGTGGCGACGGAATTTTACATGGCCAAATCCGCGGTGGCGTACATCAATCAGAAGGAGGGGGATGCGCAGTTGACGGTGGTGCTGGAACAGGCAAGCCGATTTCAGCGCATGACCGCAAGCCCCAAGCCCGGCGATGCGCAGGTGGTGGGGCTGACGGTGGCCCATCAGACGTTCGGGCCGGTGTCGATGCATTCGCCGATCAAGGAGGATGCGAAGTTCATGACGATCGACAAGCTGAAATACCTCTACGAAAACCCCGAGAGCAGCAGGCGGTTGCAGGAGGTGTTGCAGCAGATTATCAAGGACGATCAGGCGAAACTGTATCTGGATCAGATGCGGCAGGGCTTGCGCGATCGCGGGTTTTTCAAGATGGAATCGGGCGATGAGATCATCACGCTGACGCGCGGCGACTTGGAGCCGGATTTGCGCAGCACCGAGAACACGCTGGTGCTGCAATCCAGGTCGCAGGTTGAATCGCGGCAGGTGAAACTGACCTATGCCAATCGGCGCGGCAATGTCCGCACGTTCCGAGAGGCGACCGAAATGCGCGTGCGGGCCATCCCGCGCTGGGACATCGACGATGACCGATCCGATCCGACGATCGATGTGAGCCTCGAGGGTTTTGATGTGGTGATTCAGACCGAGGAGGAGCGGGCGCGGCACAACAAGTTCGGCCCTTCGATCCTCAGTGTGGCGATGCCGCCGGAGATCGCGGCGGTGCGGCGGAATTCGGTCACGCACTACCTGAACAGCAAAGCGCTGTCGGCGGATGCGATGGATAAGTTGGCGACCGGTCGGATGAAACTGCTGGCGAAACTGCAGGCGGAGATCCACAGCCGGGCGAGTTTCGCGATCAGTTGCCTGGTGCTGGTGATGGTGGGGTGTGCGCTTGGGATGTTGTTTCGCACGAGCAATTTTCTCACCGCGTTTGCGGTCAGCTTCATCCCGGCGATGTTCAGCGTCGCGCTGATCGTGACCGGCCAGCAGGTCTGCTCGCACGCCCGCAATTCGGCGGCACTCGGGCTGACCTTCATCTGGGGCGGAAACGCGCTGGTGCTGCTATTGGCCTGCGGGTTGATCGCGAAGTTGCAGCGAACTTGATGGAAAGGCGGCGAGGGCGGTGAACGAAGGCGGGGGAACCGCGAAGCCGCGATGACACGAAGCTCTCGCGAAAAAATTTCAACGCGGAGATGCTTCATCGCGGCAAAAGTCCTTCCGAATTCCTTCGCGTGATCTTCGCGCTTTCGCGGCTTCGCGGTTCCCCCGCTGCTTTCCAAGGCGTCTCGGAGCGGAGGCCGGATGGCGCCGCTACTCCACCAGATCGCGGTCTCGCACGCCGATCAGATATAAAATCGAATCCAACCCCAACGTCGAAATCTGATGCTTCGCGCTCTTCGCCACAATCGGTTTGGCATGGAACGCGATGCCCAGCCCGGCGGCGGCCAGCATCGGAAGATCGTTCGCCCCATCCCCCACGGCGATGGTCTGTTGCAGCGAAATGTTTTCCTGCGCGGCGATCTCCTGCAGCAACTGCGCCTTTCGTTGGGCGTTGATGATCTCCCCCTTCACTCGCCCCGTCATCGCGCCATTCTCTATTTCAAGATCATTCGTGCGAACGTAGTCGATGCCGAGTTGCTTCTGCAAATGTCGGCCGAAGTAGGCGAAACCGCCGGAGATGATCGCGGTTTTGTAGCCGAAGGATTTGAGCGCGGTGAGCAGCCGTTCCGCGCCTTCGGTCAGATTCAATCGGGCGGCCACCCGCTGCAGGGTCGATTCGGGCAACCCTTTGAGAAGGGCGACGCGCTGCGTGAGCGATTGATCGAAATCCAACTCGCCCCGCATCGCCGCTTCGGTGATCGCGGACACCTGCGGGTACACGTTCGCCTCGCGGGCCAGTTCATCGATCACTTCATGCTGGATCAGCGTCGAATCCATATCGAACGCCACCAGTCGGCGGATACGACGATAGATGTTGTCGCGCTGCCAGGCGATGTCGATCGGATGCGCGTGCGTCGTCTGCATCAGCGCGGCGCGAAGGGCATCCTCATCCTTCGGTTGCCCTCGCACCGAAAACTCGATGCAGGCGCGGCGAGGTTGGCCATCCTCGATGCGCGGCGGGCGACCGGACAGCCGGGTGATGATGTCGATGTTCATCCCCTGCTCAGCCAGAACCGATGAAACCGCCGCAATATCCTTGGCCGCAAGCCGGCGAGCGAGCAGCGTCAGTATGAAACGCGGCTTGCCCTGACGCAGCACCCACGCATCATACTGCTCATCATCCACAGGCGCGATCCGCAGCTTCAGATCCCCGTGATGAGCGGTGAAAAGCAGATCCTTCAGAACGGATGTCGATTCCACATGCGACGGAATCCGCACCAGCATTCCCAGCAGCAGCGTCTTATGGATGACAGTCTGATTGATGTCGAGAATTTCGACATTCGCCAGGCCGAGGATGGTCGTCAGCGAGGCGGTGATGCCCGGGCGGTCTTCACCGGTGACGTGGAGCAGGAGAATGGATTGAGTGGTATCGGGCAAGCGGGCGCGATTGTAGGGAAGGGTAAAGGCAAGGCAATGGCATTCATTCGGGTAGTCGTTCAGTTGGGGGTGCGGGCTTCCAGCCTGCGCTTGAAGCAGCCTCGAAAGCGGCAACGATTCGCCCACGAAAGGACACGAAGGAGGAACACGAAAAAGAAAAATTGTATTCTCTTCTTCGTTTTTCCCTTCGTAGGCTCCCTGAATTCAATTTCCCATGCGAAACTTGCGTGACTGCGGTGGGGCGTGGATTCATCGATTATTAAAACAGAATCAAGTGATGTCGCCACACCGACTGACGCGGACAATCCTGCCAAATTGATGATTGAGGGGAAGCGGGTAGGAACCACGCCGTTGTTACTGAATGATTTTTTTCTAGGCCAACGTGTCTATGTTGCACAAAAGTTGGCCGACGCTCTAAATGCGCATGAGCGAGGACACGTTGCCTCATCAAAGAAAGTGTACGAGCAGACCTTGAAGGCAGCACCAGGCCCGTTGAGTCGGCCAGTTCCTGCAACGCGATTTTCCAGAGCCGGCATCGGCTTGAGTTCGAGCCGCCGCCATTGGCGGCGATCGGCAATTCCTTTGCCGTCGGGTAACGGATGACGCCGATTTCCTGCCACCATTTTTCGATGGTCTGCGCCGTGATCCCGTTACGAATGCGATTGAGCGACACGCCAGTGGCCCGGGCCACCAGGGCAATTCCCCCGTATCCCAGCGCCGTCGCCTCTGCCGCCGCCCGATGCCGGGTCACGCGCTCGTTCATCGAAGACCGCAGACTTACGAACTTCTTTCGAATCCTTTCGGCGATCAAAATGTCCATCCGTCATTATAAAACAAGGCGGCCAATCGCGCTATTTACCATCGCGCGCCACATTTTAGTGCGGTCGCACCAGTCGCCGCGACGCGCAGCGGAGTGTATCTGCGTGATGATTGGAGCGCATGTCATCCTGAAAGACCTCTCGCGCAACAAAGAACCCCCGGAACCTGTGAAGGCTTCGGGGGTTC
>JANXVV010000370.1 GCA_025351525.1 Humisphaera sp.
CAAGGGGCGGACATGGTGATGGTCAAACCCGCCGGGGCTTATCTGGATATCATCGCGGCGGTGCGGCGCGAAGTGCGGGTGCCGGTGGTGGCGTATCAGGTGAGCGGCGAGTACGCGCTGCTGGAAGCCGCCGCGAAAAACGGTTGGCTCGATCGGGATCGGGCGGTGCTGGAATCGTTGCTGGCAATCAAGCGGGCAGGGGCGGATTTGATCATCACGTATTATGCGGAGGTGTTGGGGAAGCTGCTCCCGAGGTGAATGCGATGCATGGGCATCCATTAAGTTCGGTATCGAAAGCCACTCATTCATTCGAGTGCGGTCGTCATGCTGCATGTCTACTTAACGCTTGGTGGGGCTTTCCCATCGCGGGGAACAACCTTGATCGGACCGGCGGCGGGCGGTTGCGCGTCGAGCTTGCCGCCGACTTGAGACAGGCGAAGCTCGTTCGATGCCAGGTTCATCCGATACACAAAGTGCTTGAGAAAGGTTCCGCCTAAAAGGCAGTCCGCGCCTTTGATGTTGGACGGTTGCACGGCGCACTGCACGTCCCGCACGGTGAACCTTCCCAGGGTCAGGGTCTTCAAGGTCATCACGTGGGCGTCCGTGACTTTGCCATCGGCGCTGACCAGATGCACGACCTTGTCATTTGCGCCCGGATTCAGGCCGAGCAGTTTGGCGGCTTCGGGGGTAAGGGTCACCATCGCGGCACCGGAATCGACGATCATCGGGATCTTGAACTTGCCGTTGACGACCACTTCAGCCTGCGGAACACCGAGGCTTGAGTTCAACGGGATGGTGCAGGAGGCGATCGACTCGCACATCTTGCGGATGTTCCGCAGTTCCAACGTGAATTGCGGCGACGGCCCGAGTTTCAATTTTCCGGCGGTCGAGTTCAGCCGCTTGATTGCCCCGGTCACTTCATCATCCTTGGAAAGTTCCGCATAGTGCGTGGCCAGCCCCTCGGCGGTTGAGGAAAGCTTTTCCAAAACCTCGATATAGTCGGCGCTTGGGTCGCCGAACTGCTCCAGTTCCTTTTCCATTCGCGGCAGCTCGATCGTCGATTCGACCAGTCGGCGCTCGATGTCCGCGATCTCAGCCATGATGTCGGGCTGCGCCGAACTGTGCGCTTTCCCGGCGGCGATCAACTTGGTGTTGAGTTCAAGATCGTACAGATACCATTTGATGACCGTTTCCTTGGCGCGATCGAAAGCGCTTTCGGCTTTGACGCGATCTTTGATCTTCGCGGCCAATCTGTATTCCGAGCCGCGCGCGTCGCGAAGCCATTCGGGGAGGTTGAGATCGGATTCCAGCAGAAAGCAGTTGCCGACTTTCGTCAACCCCTTGGATTTGAGAGTCTGCTCGAGTGTTTGATTGCTCGCCACCTCTGCCGGCTTGTCCGCTGAAAAAACTGTCGACGGGCAGAGAAACATGAGCGCCCAAATACAAATCCCGAGAACGCAAGTGTGTGAAGTTTTCATGAATTCACCTTGGATGCTGATGCTTTGGTACGAATCGGATCGATCGCTCTTCTCAAGTCTAACACCGATCACCGCTCAAGCCGAGGGCGGAAGCCGTAGGCGACGCCCCGGGTTCTTCGGCGCGACTGGAAGAACCCGGTGCGTCGCCTACGGCTTTCGCTTCCGGGTTGTATTTGCCTCCACACACCACTCACCACTGGTTTGATGTCCGCATAGGCCTCAATTTGTAGGGTCCGCTTTAGCGGACGGAATCGTTCGAGCCTGTGAAGTGTTTGTGCGAGAGAAATTCCGTCCGCTAAAGCGGACCCTACGAATACCGTTCAATCGCCAGTTCCTTCCACGCCGGGAGGATATGCAGCCGCCGGAACATGAGTTGACGATTCAGCGCCTCCGGCAACGGCGAAATATCGCGCAGTTCCAGGAGTTTCCCCGCCGGGTTCAGCACGACGATATCCCTGCCTTCCGGGCAGTGGTCGGGACCATACGTTTCATACGGCGTGTCGGAAGGCTCATCGAGAAAAAGGTCATAGCGACCATCCCCCCCGGCGGCGGTCACGGCGTGCTGCGTTGCCGTGAATTTTTCGCGCGCCTCGGCCTCGCTCAAATG
>JANXVV010000383.1 GCA_025351525.1 Humisphaera sp.
GGCGAACGATGGGGGCGATACTGGCTGGATGTCTGTCGTTACGCCGACTCAAAAGGTTACGTGGGCGAGGAAGAGCGTCGCTACCCGTTCGCTTACACTTTTCGCGATTGGGTGGTTCGGGCGTTCAATGAAGATCTTCCCTACGATCAGTTTGTGATCCAGCAGTTGGCCGCCGACAAGTTGCAGTTGGGGGATGACAAACGACCGCTGGCGGCGATGGGATTCATGACGGTTGGCCGGCGCTTCATCAACAATCAGGTCGAAATTATCGACGACCGGCTGGATGTTTTAGGCCGTGGGTTGATGGGGCTGACGATCGCGTGCGCCCGCTGCCACGATCACAAATTCGACCCGATTCCGACGAAGGATTATTACTCGCTGTACGGCGTCTTCGCGAGTTCGACCGAACCCAAAGACCTGCCGGAGATTGGTGGGGAAAAGACCGCGGAAAATGTGAGTTACGAGCAGGAGCGGATCAAACTGCTCGACGTCGTCGAAACCTTTCGGCAGACGCGGTTGGCGGAAATCCTGGCAGAGCTACGAACGGCTAAGTCGATCTCCGCTTATCTGATGGCCGCGCACGATGAAACGCAGAAGCCTGGTGATGACATCGATCAGAAACGCAATCTTCGACGCCATGCGCTCGATCTTTGGAAGTCGTATCTCGGAAAAGTTTCCAATCCGAAAGACCCGATTTTTTCGGCCTGGGCGGTGCTGTCGAAATTAACATCTGAAGAAATTGCTCTTCAGTGGGAAGCCGCCGCGAAGACTTGCGGCAATCCTCTGGTGACGGCTGCGCTCACGGGAAACCCTCCGAAGACGCTGGTGGAGGTGGCCGATCGATACGGTGAAGTGTTGGCAAAGTATGCCAAACCGCAAGCGTTGCCAGATGCGAATGAGGAAGCACTGCGGCAGGTTTTATTCGCCGACACCGGCCCGATTTCCGTGAAGCTGCCCGAGGCTGAATCGCTTTTCAATCGCAAGGACCACGACGAGGCACGACGGCTTCGGAATAAGGTCATCGCGCTCTCCGTCACTCATCCCGGCTCACCGGCCCGGGCGATGGTGTTGGTCGATCTGCCGCAACCGGTGCAGTCGCATGTATTCAAGCGCGGCAACGCGGCCACACCGGGCGAGGCGGTACCACGGCAATTCCCGGCGATCGTTTCCCCCGAAAATCGCCGGCCGTTTAAAGAGGGCAGTGGCCGACTTGAGCTCGCCCGCAGCATCGCCAGCAAAGACAACCCGCTCACCGCCCGCGTCATGGTCAATCGCGTGTGGGCCCATCATTTCGGTTTCGGCCTGGTCCGCACACCCAGCGATTTTGGCCGGCGTGGCGAATTGCCCACGCACCCGGGACTACTCGATGATCTCGCCAACCGCTTCACCGCCGAAGGGTGGTCCATCAAAAAACTTCACAAGCTGATGATGCTGTCGGCGACCTATCAGCAATCGAGCAACGACAACGCGGCCAGCCGGTCGGTCGATCCGGAAAATCGCCTGCTTTGGAAGATGAATCGCCAACGGCTCGACTTTGAAGCCCTGCGCGATTCACTTCTGGCGGTTGCCGGCGAAGTGGATTTGGCAGTGGGTGGAAGGCCGATTGATCTGCTGGCCCAACCCTTCACGCATCGCCGCACGATTTACGGATTTATCGACCGGCAGAATCTTCCGAACGTTTTCCGCGCGTTCGATTTCGCCAGCCCCGACAGCCATAGCCCGCAGCGCTATTACACAACCGTGCCGCAGCAGGCGCTGTATATGATGAACAGCCCCTTCGTCATTCAGTCGGCTCAGGCCATCATCAAACGTCCGGAAATCAGTGCCGAGGCGGAAGAGGAAAAAAAGATTGCGCGGCTCTATCAGGCGGTACTGGATCGCAAGCCAACCAAGGATGAATTGGACTTAGGAATGAGCTTTGTTTCGAGTGAGTCGATGGCGAAAGAGGTTCCCGTCACCGCGCCGCTCTGGCAGTACGGGACCGGTGAAATTGACAGCGCCACAAGCCGGGTGACGCATTTCCGGAAGCTGCCGCATTTCACCGGGACTGCCTGGCAAGGCAGCCCGAAGCTTCCCGACCCGACTTTCGGCTGGGCGTTGCTCACGGCTGAGGGTGGCCATCCCGGCAACGATGCCCAGCACGCCGTGATCCGCCGTTGGACTGCCCCGCGCGATGGCACGGCCTTCATCACCGGTCGATTGATTCACGCGGAAACGCATGGCGATGGTGTGCGGGCGCGGGTGGTCTCCAGCCGTCACGGGATCATCGGCACCTGGACGGCCTTTAATCGCGGCGTCTCGACTCCCACCGAAAAGCTTTCTTTAAAAACCGGTGACACCCTCGATCTCGTCGTCGACTGTCTGGGCGACGTGACCAGCGACACCTTCAAATGGTCTCCGGTGGTCTGGATGGTCGCGCCGTCCGAGCCGGGCGAATGGCATTCGCAGAAAGATTTCGCCGGCCCGACCGCCCCGCCATTGCCGCCTATGACGGTTTGGGAAAAGTATGCACAGGTGTTGCTGGAGACGAATGAGTTTGTGTTTGTGGATTGACATTCTATGTAGCTGAATCGACATTGCCTGATGGCCATTCCTGACGGAATATTTATGAATACTCAAACACTCACCATCGGCAAGCGTCGATTTGTGCTGGTGGCGGAACGTGATTTTCAGCGACTTCAAAAAAAAGCCGCCGCAAGCGATGTTCGTCCCGCCTTCGCGCAAGAAGCGATGCGCGATCTCCGCGCGTATCAAAAGACCGGCAAAGCGTCTCAATGGACCGACATCAAGCGAAAGCTGGGACTTTAGAGTGGCATGTAAAGGCAAGCTTTTTCACATGATTATCGGCTCTTCCACATGCGCCGGTATTTGCCGGAACCCTTGCGGACCCGGACGAAATTACAGATGCCGACCGAGGAACTTGACGTATAACGTTATGCGCCATACTGTGTCGATGTGATTCGTTCCTTTAAGTGCGAGCAGACACGGGGAATCTTCAACCTGCGACAGTCGCGACGACTGCCATTCGATATGCAGCGCGTCGCGCTACGCAAATTGCGGATGTTGAACCGGGCTGTCAACCTCGATGATCTGCGGATACCACCCGCCAATCGTCTGGAAAAGCTGAGCGGGGATCGCACGGGTCAATGGAGCATCCGGATCAACGACCAATGGCGGCTTTGCTTTCTATGGAAAGCGGGAGATGCTTTCGACGCGGAGATTGTAGATTATCACTGAAAGTGATTTACCCATGCCCAAACGAAACCTGCCTCCCGTCCATCCCGGTGAAGTGCTTGTCGAAGAGTTCCTCAAGCCCATGAAGTTGAGCCAAAACAGGGTCGCGCAGGCCATGGGCGTGGCACCGCGACGAATCAACGAGATCGCCTTGCAAAAGCGGTCGATCACGGCTGATACGGCATTGCGCCTTGCAACCTACTTCGGAAACTCGCCGCAATTCTGGTTGGGGTTGCAAATGGACTATGACCTGGACATCGCCAGCGCTCGGTTGGGCGAAACGCTGGATCGGATTATTCATGCCAGAGCCTCGTAGTCCGATGAATCCTATGACTGGAACCGCACCATTTTCCCCAAACAAACCGGCCTCGCGATGGTAAAAATAAATAGCCCTCAGGTCGTTTTTTGAAATGCTACGCGGATCTCGAGGGCAACGACGCGGCAGACAGGATTTTGCAATGTCACTCTATCAACACGGCCCCCGCCTCGAACACCTCTTCCTCACCCGCCGCCAACTGCTCAAACGTTGCGGCATGGGAATGGGCGCGCTTGCCTTGACCCAACTCCTAGGTGAAAGCAACCTCTCCGCCAGTTCTACGATGGCGACGGATTCGCTGAACCCGCTCTCGCCGAAACTATCTCAGTTCCCCGGCACCGCCAAGCGCGTGGTTCACCTGTTTATGAACGGCGGCCCTTCCCAGGTCGACACGTTTGACCCGAAGCCGATGCTCACGAAATACGCCGGCAAGGAACTGCCGATGCTCAATCTCAAGACCGAGCGAAAAACCGGTGCCGGGTTTGCATCTCCCTGGAAATTCAAAAAGTACGGCAAGAGCGGCATCGAAGTGAGCGATCTTTTCCCGCACGTCGCCGAGAACGTCGACGATATGTGCGTCATCCGATCGATGCACGCCGACGTGCCAAACCACGAGCCATCCCTGCTTTTGATGAACTGCGGCGACTCTCGGCAAATCCGCCCCAGCTTCGGTTCCTGGGTCAACTACGGACTCGGCACCGAGAACCAGAATCTGCCGGGCTTTGTCGTGATGTGTCCCGGCGGTTACCCGATCCTCGAGTCGCAGAACTGGCAGAATGCCTTTTTGCCCGGATCGTTTCAGGGAACCTTCGTCGACACGAAACATACCGAAATTGAAAAGCTGATCGAGCATATCAAGAACAATTCCGTCTCTCAAAGCGATCAACGGAAGCAGCTTGACCTGTTGATGAAATTAAATCGCGGGCATGAGGAAGCGCGGCAACAGGATGCGCAATTGGAAAGCCGCATTCAGAGTTTTGAGTTGGCGTATCGCATGCAGATGGACGCGACGGATGCGTTCGACATCAGCCGCGAGCCAAAGCATATTCGCGAGATGTACGGTGAAGGCACGCAGGCCCGGCAGATGTTGATCACCCGCCGTCTGCTCGAGCGCGGCGTGCGGTTCGTCCAAGTCTGGACCGGGGCCAGTCAACCGTGGGACAGCCATGACGACATCGAGCTGAATCACGGTCGATTGGCGAAGGAATGCGATCAGGCGATCGGCGCGCTGCTCAAGGATTTAAAGCAGCGCGGGATGCTCGATGACACGCTGGTGATGTGGGGTGGCGAGTTTGGCCGAACGCCGGCGGTTGAGTTGCCGACACCGGGCTCCAATGCCGGTCGGATCAACGGTCGCGATCACAATCACCACGGCTTCAGCATGTGGCTTGCCGGCGGCGGCGTGAAGGGCGGTTACGTTCACGGGGCCACCGACGAATTCGGTTTCAAAGCCGTCGAAAAGCCCGTACACGTTCACGACCTCCACGCCACCCTGCTGCAGCTGCTGGGGTTCGATCATGAGAAATTTACCTACCGCTATGCCGGTCGGGATTTTCGCTTGACCGATGTTCAAGGAACAGTCGTCAGGGAAATCATCGCTTGATATTGCACAACTGAGCCTTTTGAAAAACAGGTGGCATGGGCGTCTCGCCCATGCTCCCTGGCCGAAGAAATGCACGGGCGAGACGCCCATGCCACTTTATTCAAACGTCCGATTTTTGAGGATGACACTTCTCGCCTTGCTTCGGTATAATCTTGTTGAGTATTGGCAATGAATTATTCTGCCGTAAAGGGCATTGAATAATGATTGCTAACTTTACAAGCCTGTCGTTGTCTATTCTGGCGAACAGACAGTCAAGACTGTATTCATCGAAGGAGTTTCCTATGCAGCGGATTTCTCAAAAGTGGCTTATTGCGGGCTTTCTCAGTTTTGGATTTGTGGCGGTTTTGCCGTCCAACGGGATGGCGAAGGATCCACCGAAAAAGGCTGACCGGGCCTCGGACCGGACTCCTGCTGCCGGCGAGGATTTGTCGGAAACGATCGAATTCGACCGAATCCCCGAGCGTGCCAGGACAAAGTTGGTGGAAGAGCGTCACGGGGACAAAGTGCTGGCTTCCTATCACATCCGCCGCAATTCACGCGATTATTATCGCGTGACCGTGGCGCACAAAAAGAGCGAGCGGGTCATACTGGTAACAGGCAACGGCGTGCTTGAAAATGTGGAGGATGTACGGACTGCTGAACTGGCCTCCTACCGTCAGAATCAAGACGCCTGGTATCGCGATTACGATGATCGCATGATCGCGCAGGATCGGGTGGCGACGCAGGCCGTGGAACGGGTCACCGCCACCGTCGACAATCCCGAGCGCGTGAGCTGGGATCAACTTCCGGGCCGCGTGCGTGCCACCTTGGCCCGTGAAAACGGTGGTGAAAAAATCGACTACATCATTCGCTACAACGACAAGGCGGCGAATAATGTCCTCTATCAAACCACACTCGCTGAATCCGGCGAACGAAAGCATTTGCTGCAAGTCCTGCCCGATGGCTCGATCTTCAACGAAGGGGATTATTCCCCCAAGGGTCGCGAGGCGGATCAATGGAGGCCCCAGTCCCTGGGGTATGACGACCTGCCGGCCAAAGTCCGCGCATCCGTCGATCGCGAGGCACCGAGTGGACGTGTGCCGCACGTCGATGTTGCCACCCGCCGCGGCGGGAAAATTTACACCGTCGAAATCGCCAACCGCGACGGCACGCGCTATCTGACGATGAACGAGGACGGTAAGGTTCTCTCCGATGTCACCGACAAACAGAACAGCGGCAATCCCTTGCCGACTCGGACCCGGTAACGCTTCAGCGAAAATCAACGCAATCAAAACGGCCGCGCTCCTTTCGGAGCGCGGCCGTTTTCATTTTCATGAACCCGCATTTTGCATTCCGCTTGCACCGCCCTTACACTGCCTCTCCCTATGAAAGCGGAACGACGCCACGAATTGCAGGAAAACGAGTTGATGAAGCAGGCGGCGAAAGCGGCCAAGATCATGCAGTTGCCGGATCTGCGCCGAAAATGGCTCAGTCGGGCGGCGATGGTGATCGCCGCCATTGTCGTCTTGGTCGTATTGATTCGCACGCGTATGACCGCCGCTGAAAATGCGTATCGCGAGGCTTCGGATCATCTCAGCCAAGCCATTCCACTGGTGGAGGATGTGCGATCGGCGGCACCGAATCCGAATGAACCGCTCGACGCGAAATACATCGGCTTCGTACAAACCAGTTCTGAAAAAGCCAACAGCGAACTGGATAAAGTCAGTGCCGGCACCAATGACGCGAAGTTGCTGGCCCAGGCCTCGGTGTTACGCGGCGACGTGAATTTCGCGATGGCGAATGTGCCTGTGCTTCCCGCGCCGACCACCGCCACGACCCAACCTATACCCAGTTTAAAACTCAGCCGCGAGGAATACCTCGGGCAGGCTTCGTCGGCGTATCAGGAAGTGGTCGACAAATTCTCGGATCAACCCCTCAATTTGATTTCCGCCCAGTTCGGCTTGGGGGCAGTCGCGGAAAACCGTTCGGATTGGCAAGGGGCGGTCAATCACTATCAGGCGGTGCTGACGAGCGAAAATAGTTCCCCGACGCAGAAGCAATACGCCCAGCAGCGGATCAGCGTGTTGCCGTCGTTGAGTCAACCGGCGCTTCTGTTAAAATCGGCCAATGCACCGCTGGTGTCGGCAACCCAACCGACGACTCGGATTTCCCAACCGATCATCAGCCGAACCGCCACACAGCCCCTCAAGTTGCAATCGACCACGCAACCTGCGACGCGACCGACGACAACGCAATCGGCGACCCGTCCAAAGTAACACTGGCGACTTGCCGCCGTCCTACGCTCTAAACTGTGCCTCCTTCCCCTGAACAACCCGATGAATTAATGGAGGATCAGGTTCTCGAATCGCCATCGGAAGATGAGGCGGTTGATGAGGACGTGGCCCACTTCCACTTCCATATCAGTAAAAATTTCACCCGCCGGATCGATCAATATCTGACCGATCGAATTTCCTATCTCTCGCGCGCCGGTGTGCAGCGACTTATCAACGACGGTCTGGTGAAAGTGAATGGCCGGGTAATCAAATCCAGTTATAAACCGCACGATGGGGATGAGATCGACATGGTCGCCCCGCCGAAGCCGGTCAATGAACTGATACCCGAACCGATCCCGCTCGACATCATCTACGAGGATGAGCATTTTCTGGCGCTGAACAAACAGGCGGATCTCATCGTGCATCCCGCGCGCGGTCGATGGAGCGGAACGCTCGTCAACGGGTTGGTCTTCTATGGGCAAAAGTGGAGTTCACTGAACGGCAATTGGCGACCCGGCATCCTGCACCGTCTGGATCGCAACACCACCGGCGTCATGCTGGTGGCCAAAAGCGACGAAGCCCATTGGCGGATTGCGCGGCAATTTGAAAACCGCACGATCCAGAAAACCTACATTGCCATTTGTCATGGCGTGCCGCCGTTGCTGGCGGATGTACTCGACATGCCGATCGGTAAAGACAAATATATTCGCGAGAGGCAGGCCGTCCGGAAAATTGAAAACGGGGGCCGGCAGGCGATCACCAAATACGAAGTCCGGGAAATGTTTCCCCTGCTGCCGACCGCCGGCCTGCACAACAGCGAACATGCCTCGGATAAAAAACTGGCCGCCCCGCCTTCGGGATTTTCATACATCAAACTGACACCAAAGACCGGCCGCACCCACCAGCTTCGCGTTCACATGTCCGCCATCGGTTTCCCGATGGTCGGCGACACGATGTACGGCGGGCGCATCATCGAATCCGGCGACTTCCGCTTCGAACGCCAGGCACTTCACGCCGCCGAGATCACCTTCGTACACCCGGCCACCCTGAAGACTATGACGATCAAAGCACCCCTCCCCCCGGATATCCTCAAACTGCTCGAACTGCTCCGCCCTAAAAGCCCGTGAATTTTTTAGCGGTTATGCCGAAGGCACGCGTTTTTCGGATTGAAAAACGCGTGCCTTCGACACAGCCGCTAAAAATATCGCGACCTTTTAGAACAACGTGCATGAATCAAAATAATAGCCGTGGCCGGCAGGCCTGGGGCTGCCGTCCACGGCTATTCAATTTGGGTCTTTTGAAAA
>JANXVV010000391.1 GCA_025351525.1 Humisphaera sp.
TTTTCAAAAGACCCAAATCCGCTTATTATTTAGCCGCCTCGTTTGCGAGGCGCGCCCGAGAACGTATGCCGCTAGACGCGCCTCGCAAGCGAGGCAGCTAAATAATTCAGAAGCCCCGGTGGATATATGTCATCTGACCTGAAACAATCCGTAGAAGCGGCGGCGGAACGTCCCGAGGTACATGCCGCCGTCGCGGATCTTTACACCGCCGTCCAGCGCGAAATCGACGCTCGAAAACCTCTCTGCGTCATCTCCGGGAAGTGTTGCCGATTCGAGGATTACGGGCATCGGTTGTTTGTGACAACCCTTGAATTGGCGGCGTTTATCGGGGCTGTACCGTCTATGCCGACGGGTTGGGATGGAACGGGCTGCCCGTTTCAGAAGAACAAACTTTGTTCGGTGCATCAGGCCCGGCCCTTCGGTTGCCGCATGTTTTTTTGCGATCCGACGAGTACCGAATGGCAAAATCAGCGATACGAGCGATTTCACGCGGATTTAAAACGGCTTCACGAATCGCTGGGCGTCTCCTATTTCTACGTTGAATGGCGAACCGCACTCCGCGAATGCCTGTCGACAAATCAAGATAACCTTTGACAATGCGTGCCCCGGATTGGTAAAATGCCACGCATGAAGACTTCAGCACTTTTCAAATCGCTCGCGGCCGCCATCGTCCTTGGCAGTGCCGCGCTGTTCTCGGCCGGTTGCTCGCATTCCGGGCTGGAGTATGATTTCCTAGCCCCGCCCGCCTACAGCAGTTCGGAAAATTCGCAGCGCGCTTTGCGGAATGCCGCCTTTGACTGGTCGCAGGCCATCGAGGATTTCGATCGCAATGTCACCATGAGCCGCCCCGCAACCACTCTGACCGAATGGCATGTCAGCAGCAGCGATTGATCGCTTACCACTGATCGATTGCGCAATGACGAAGCGGATCCATCACTCTTGAGTAGAGTGATGGATCCGCTTCGTCATGCGCTTTTGGAGAAAAGACACGGGTCTGCCCCGAAAATAAGTTTTGGCGGGCGGTCGTCCTCGACCGCTTCCTTCCCGGCGCAACGGCGGCGGGGGACTGCCGCCCTCCACCGCTCGGAATTCCGGATGAGCGTAAAATACCGGGTCGAAAACCGCTCTCGCCGGTCCTCCTACGAGACCATTCGCAAATTCGATGGCTGATGGTTCCACTGATGGATCCGAACGCGTTTGCTTTTGGCCGACAGCAGGTGATCCAGATATTGTTGCAGTGCCACCTCGTCGAACTGCGTCAGAAATCGAACGGGGGCCGTCGCATTCAGAACGCGAATTTCTTCGATCAGTTGACGTTTGCACATAAGAGGTTTACTTTCGTGTTTTAATAGAAGGCCTTTGAGCAGGCCATGGCCTGTCGATCTGTCCCGACGGTGGAACAGTGGGGCAGGTCGTTAGATCGGAACACACGAGCCGCCGACTTGAGTCTGCGCCGTAAATTAAACCTCGCGAATTGAATCCTATCTCTATGGCCATCCGCCAGCCCGAAACCAACCTCGCCGATGCATCACTGGAACCCGATCCGCTGTCGAAGCTGCACAAGATGTCGATCACGGCAGGCATGGCGAACCAGCAATATGTCGCCGTCAACATCGCGGCGGTGATCGCGGCGCTGCTGGGGATCGCCAGTGCGATGAGTATTTTCTCACCGTTGCTGCTGGTCCTGCCGGCCGTGGGAATCATCGTGGCGGTGGCGGCGTGGCGACAGATCAACGACAGCAACGGCACCGAGACGGGTAAACTGTTTGCCCTGACGGGTCTTGCCTTATCGTTGCTCATGGGCGGCGGCGTGTTGGGAAAAGCATGGGTCGACAACGCCCGCGCCCGAGACGATGCGAAGCGGATGGATTCGGTCATGCAACAGTTGAGCGAAGCCGTGAAGACGGGGAAATTTGAACTGGCGCACGGCCTGTTCGATATTTCATTTCGCACGCGCGTGCCGTTGGTGGCATTTCAGGCGCGATGGGGATTGATGCAGAAACCCGAAGCCTATGGGCCGCTCCAGTCGATTGCATGGAACGATGTTCTCCCGCAGTACGAAAAAATGGAAGGGGAAACCGGGGAGGTCGGCGTCATCAATTTCGTGATCAAGTTCGAGCGGTCGGAAGGCCGTTACACATTTGTTTTTCGGAAGGTGGACGACGCGTGGAAGATTCTGGGCGCGCCGGAATTATTCCCCGCGGAACGGGCTCCGAAGCAGTAATGGCGGTGAATCTTTCCAGCCTCAACAGAATCGCGACTAGCTCTGTGTGACTTAAAACAGACATCGGGTGGGCATCTCGACGCAGTTTTGATAAAAATCCGGGGGAACCGCGAAGGCACGAAAGCGCGAAGGTAAACGCGAAGTTATTGATTGCTTTGTTCCTTCGCGTCGATCTTCGCGTTTTCGCGGCTTTGCCGTTCCCCCGGACCTGAGAGCAACCAGTTTCGAGGTGGTGTCAGGGCCACATCGCCGTTGCAAGTAACCCGGTGGTTTGCGGCAATCCCATCATCAGATTCGCATTCTGCACCGCCTGCCCGGCGGCACCTTTGCCGAGGTTGTCGATTGCGCCGATCGCGATGATCAGGTTGCGATCGGGGTCCGCCGCGTAGGAGACGAATAAAAGATTGGTGCCGAGCGCCCATTTACTGTGCGGCGGTTTGTCGACGACGCGGACGAAGGGTTTGTCGGCATAAAACTCCCGGGCGGCTGCGAGACATTGTTCGGTGGTTGCCTTTCCTCTGCCGTAGCACGTCGACAAAATTCCCCGCGTGATCGGCACCAGGTGCGGCGTGAATGTGAGCGACACCGGTTTCCCGCCGATTTCACCCATCGCGCTTTTCATCTCCGGCATGTGCGCGTGTTTGAGCAATCCGTAGGCCATCATGTCTTCATTGATCTCGGCGAAACCGAACGTGGATCCACCGCCGCGCCCCGCGCCGCTCACGCCGCTCATGGCGTTGATGATGATTCCATCCGGCTCGATCAGGTGATGTGCCAGCAGCGGCGCGAGCGCGCCAATGGACGCCGCCGGATAGCAACCGGGATTGGCGACGCGGGTGCTGTGGCGGATTTTGTCGGGCCATACATCGGCCAGGCCGTAGGTCCAGCCGTCGACAAAGCGATGGTCTCCCCCGATGTCGACCATCCGAGTTTCCTTCGGCACCTGCGCAAGACTTTCCCTCGATTCCCCCGTGGGAAGTGAGGCGAACAGCATCTCCAGTTTTGGAATCGTGGCGGGATCCCACTTCTGAATCCGCAGATCTCCCAATGGCCCGAGGCTGGGAAATTTTTCGATCAGCTTCGACCCGGCGCTCGATTCACCGGCGACGTAGATGAGTTTAAACTCCGGGTGGGAAGCGCAGAGGCGAAGTGCCTCTCCTCCGCCGTAGCCCGATACTCCGACGATGCCGACTGGGATGCTCATGGTCGGGGATTATCGGGAGCGGGCGGATGAAAACAATGTCATTGAAGAAACTCGTGATCCTTTTAGCGGCTGTGACGAAGGCACGCGTTTTTTCGGGTTGAAAAACGCGTGCCTTCGGCACAGCCGATAAAAAATACGGGGATGTGGGGGACACTTGATCGGGGTGAGAATGATTCTCACGCCGTGGCGACTTTCCGGCGGGCCGCCGTTGCGATGCCGAATGCGGCGAATCCGATCAGGCCCGTCCACGCGCCGGCCGGCAGCGGTACGGCGAGGGCGGGGTTCACCGCGGGGGTGACGGTGGGCGTGACCGAGGGATCGATCGACGGTTTGATGGAGTGATGCTTCGGGCAGATGTCGTCATCGAGATCGAGATTGAAATTTTCAAGACGTTTCCATTCGCAGTCGATCGTCTCGGACCGGTCCTCTGAATTCCAATGGGTTGGGAATTCGGTTTCGGGGTTGGTCCAGGTGAACGAGTGAGGGGTGTAATCCGAGTTCAGCATTTTGATGTTGTTCTGATTTCCGCAACGGTCGTTGCCGAAGTCAAATCCGATAAAGTGGGCACTCGCCTGACCGACGCCACCGAACACAGAAGCCAAAACCGCGACAGATAAAAGGGTACGACGCATGTTCAATCCTCCAGAAGTCACTTGATCTTTGAATCAGCGATTCATCACTGATTCGTTTCGTTGGTCAAACCTACAATTCAAACGGGGGGGAGGCCAAATGGAATGAGGATTTTTGGTGGCATGGGGATCTCGCCCATGTTTTTTGAGTGCAAGAACATGGGCGAGACGCCCATGCCACCATTTTTTCACGGGCACCCGGGATGTTCAACCTCATCCCGATGGGGTTGGATATTCGAACGGCATTATCGGCAACCCCCTTGACGGACGCGGGGGCGTGGGATGATACTGGCCCGATAACTCTGTTACCCATCGTGGCTTAGACGCGCTCGGATCCTTCCCTTTAAGGCGATCATGGCAACCATTACGAAAAAAGAACTCATCGATCGCATCGCCGATCTCACGGGCGATCGGCGTGTGCAGGTCAAGCGCGTGGTGCAGAAGTTTCTCGATGAAATCATCGCCGAGCTGGGGCGGGGCAATCGACTGGAGTTCCGCGATTTCGGGGTCTTTGAAACCAAGATGCGCAAGGCCCGAAAAGCGCAGAACCCCAAGACGCTTGAGCCGGTTCACGTGCCTGAAAAACGGACGGTGAAGTTCAAGGTCGGACGGCTGATGAAGCAGAAACTCGGCGGGCTGACCGGGGTGACGATCGATGATGATGACGATGGGGAGGATGAGGATTCGTGATTTTCATGCCCGGGATTTTTTTTAGCGGCTGTGCCGAAGGCACGCGTTTTTTCGTCGCGGGAAAAAACGCGTGCATACACCAGAGTCGCCGGCCCGGATGATTCACCACTTTCCAAATTCCTTCGTGTTTTCGTGACTTCGTGGTGATCCAATTCTTCTCGGCTAAAAAAATAGACGTTTCGTCCGCGAAACCCCCTCCTCTAAATGCTCGATCAACTTCTTTCCACCCAGCTCGATAGACTCGGCCTTCTCAATCTACGGCGGCAACGACGGCCGGTGGTCGCGATCGATGCGACCCACGTGGAGATCGACGGCCAACGTCTGGTCAATTTCGCCGGCAATGATTATCTCGGTCTGACCCATCATCCGGCGATTCTCCGGGCGGTGGTCGACGCCACCACCACGCACGGTTTCGGCAGCGGGGCGGCACCGCTGGTGTCCGGTTACACCGATCTGCACGCGGCCGCCGAGACAACCCTCGCCGATTGGAAGGGCACCGAAGACGCCGTGCTTTTTTCCAGTGGGTTTCAGGCGAACCTGGCCGCCGTCGGCGCGATGGCGGCGGTGGTCCATTCAGCGGGGAAGGCCGTTCGATTTCTGCTCGACAAATGGGTCCATGCCTCGCTGATCGATGCGGTGCGAGCCACCGGCCAGCCGTACCGGGTGTTTCCGCACAACGGGATTTCCAAGCTCCGCCGACTCCTGCGGGAAGCGGACCCCGGGGAATTGCAGGTGGTCGTGACCGAGTCCATTTTCAGCATGGACGGCGACGCGGCGAATCTTCCCGCGCTGGCCGACCTCAAACGGGAGCACCCTTTCATTCTGATGCTGGATGAAGCCCACGCTGCCGGGGTCTATGGCCCGGACGGCGCGGGGTATGCGGCGGAACTGGGGCTGCGCACGTCGGTGGACATCAGCATCGTCACGCTGTCGAAAGCACTCGGTGGAATCGGTGGGGCGATCTGCGGATCAAAGCATTGGTGTGAGGCGGTCATCAATTTTGGAAGGGCTTATCTTTTTTCGACGAGCCTGCCCCCGGCGGTTGCGGCGGCGGCGGTCGCGGCGATCGGTGTACTTAGAAATGAGCCCTGGCGGCAGGCGCGGGTGCGGGCATTGGCGATTCGGGTTCGGGGGGAATTGAGCGCGGCGGGATGGCGGCTTCCGGCAGGCGATTCACCGATCATCCCCATTCCCCTCGGCAGCGAAGAGGCGGCTTTGATCGCCTCGGTGTCGCTTCAAAAGCAGGGGTTGCTGGCGGTTGCCATCCGCCCGCCCACCGTGCCGCGCGGGGGAAGCCGATTGCGGGTCACGCTGTCCTGTGAGCATACGGATGGGGAGATCAATCGTCTGATCCAAGGGCTTGCAACTCAATCTCGATCGACTCCTGAATGCAAGTCGGATCCAGACCCAGACGAGCCTCATCGCGATGCGTCTCGATCATAAGTCGCAGCGAGTCGCGAAGCTTTTGGCGGCACTCGGTAAGAGACCGACCGTGCGTGAGGGCTCCTGGAATTTCTTCCACCCAGCCGACATACGTTCCGGTGGTCTCGGATTTGATGATGGAGTGATAGAGCTGTTTCATGGTTCCCTATTTTCAGTCCGGCAGAGTGGACAGGTCAAGAAAAACATGGGGATTTCGATAAAAAAATATTGGCCCGAAAAAACCGATGAGCCTGTTCGTTTTTTCCATCATCGGAGTGTGGGAACTATTGCGTAGCATGGGCTACCAGCGCATGTCTTCCTTGAGTTTAAATTCAAGAACATGGGCTGGTAGTTCATGCTACGAACCAGTTCTGAAACTTTCAGTCGAATCGGACGAGCGTATCGATCAAAGTCTGCTTCGTATAAATGCTGGCAAGCAGCGCGGGGTCGTTTTGTTTTGGCGAATAGATCGCGGTGAGCGGGATACCGCCGGAGGGGTTGAGTTTGCGCAGCAGTTCCCAACCCGGGGCATCCTCGGTCGTTAAATCCGCCCGCAACAGAACCACCTTGCGCGTCGTCAGCGCGGCTTCGATGGCTTCATCGTGAAACACCGTCGCTTCCACATACTGACAATTGGCGCACCACTTGGCGGTGAACTCGACCATCACCCGCTGCTTGCCGGCGCGGGCTTGATCGAGGGCGGCATTGGAATACGGCATCCAGTTCAATGTCTGGCGATTGAGCGACCGGGCGACGGCGAATGTGCCGCCGCCAAGGAGCAGGGCGATGAGGAAGGAAATACCGATCGGCGCGGCGCGCGGCATGAGTTGGGCGGTACGGACGAGCAGGAAAATTCCCGCCGCGACGGCGACGCCGAAGACGAGCCAGAGGAACCCGTTGCCGGCGATCCACCGTTGCCCCGCGAAGTACGCGGCCACACCGAAGAGCATGAACGCCATGAACTGTTTGACCAGTTCCGACCACGGCCCGGTGCGCGGCAACTTGCGGGCCACCTCGGGCATCGCACTGAGGATCAGATACGGCAGCGCCATCCCGACCCCAACCATAACGATCACCCCGACGCCGATGAACCGCCCACCGCTCGCCGACTGCGCCGCGGCCCAGCCGACCAGGCCACCGAAAAGGGGCGCGGTGCAAGGTGTCGACAAAACCGCCGTGAGAATGCCGAACAGAAAGTTACCGCTGAAACTGTCGTGCTTCGGCTCGATGTTGTAGATGCCGATCGGCAAGCGAAAGGTGAACAGCCCGAGCATTCCCAACCCGAGCGCGATCAGAATCAATACCAACGGCCAGACGATGTAGGATTTGCTGAACCACTGCCCCCATTGCGTCTGCCCACCGCCCGTGGCACCGGTGACGGGCAACACCAGCAACGCCAACACGGCGAAGGTGGCGACGATCCCGGAGCTGAATTCCAGGCCGTACAGAAAACTTTTGCCGCGATGGTGCTGTGAAGTCTCGTAAAAGCCGACGATTTTCAGGGGCAGTACGGGAAGCACACAGGGCATGAGGTTGAAGATGAGACCGACGAAAATGGCAACGCCGAATGCCAGAAGGTAGGAGTCGCCGCCGATGGAATGACCGAATATTTTCCACGGTGCCGATGTCGCAGGATTTTCCCCTTTGAGGTTGGTCGGCTGACTTGCGGGGACTCGCCGGATGATGGTCTTCGGATCGAAATCCTTGAACAGTTCCGGTTGATTCAGCGTGCCGGCTTCCCCGATGGCGACGATTTTCGTGGTGATCGTGAACTTCGGTTTTTGCGGGGCATAGCAAACTTTGTCGTCGCAGGCCTGATAGCTGGCTGTGCCGTTTAGCTTAATTTCACCGATCACCGCATCGGCTTTCACGTCGATTGGGATGTAGATAATGATCTTGCCGGTATAGACGTTCAGCTTCCCCAACTGCCCGTATTCGTGATCCTCACCTTTCGGATAAATCGGCGCATAGGCGGTGATGGCCGGGTCGGCATCGAGCGTCACTTCAAAGGGAAGATAGTTTTTGCTGGTCGGCGTGTTGGATTGCGCGTGGTAGCCTTCTTTCACCTCGAAGATCACCGCAATCACCGCCTGCTGGCCGGGTTGGAGGGTGGTCGTGTTGATCGCAGCGGAGACTTCACCGTAGGTGGTTTTGGCGAATGCGGGGAGGGTCAGGAGCGAGAAGAGCAGCGCGAGGGCGGCGGTTGAGATTTTGGTCAGGGTTAGTTGAGGTTGCATGTGATTATTATAACGAGGAGTGGGGGTGGTGTATTCCCGAAGAGGATTAGTTTTAGAGACCACCGCGCAGGGCGGTGATTGCGCCGAGTCGTCCTTCCAAGGGCCGCAGGAGGGCGACTAATTTCCCCAGGTGAAATCCGCGGATGGGGGCTTCGGGGTCAGGGAAGCCGGGGGGCACGGCCCATGTCGGGGGGACGATGCCGGACAGTGCGATGGTTTCGCCTTGCCGCAGGTCGCCGACGTCCTGATCGGAGAGGATTCGGGACGGTGCCCAGGGAAGTAGATCATGGCCATGGAGTTCGACGGTTTGGTCCGGCCCGGGATCGGTCCACGGTCCGATGGCGGTGCGATGCAGCGAGGTCAGATGGGCCCCGCACCCCACCCGTCGGCCAAGGTCGCGGGCCAGGGCGCGCACGTAATATCCGCCGCGCACCGTCATTTCAAGATGGCTTTGATGGGGAAGCCCGTGACTGAGCCAGCGGGCTTCGTGAAGATAGACGCGAACGGGGGGCATGATGACGGTTTCACCGCGATGGGCTTTGAGATAGGCGCGCTCGCCGTCGACGCGCTTGTTGCTGGTGGCAGGGGGAATCTGCTCGTGCCAGCCGATGAAGGAGGCGAGTGCCTCATCGAGCTGCTGCGCGGTGATGGCGGAGGGATCGCCGGTGAAAGTGGGATGACCGTGTGGATCGCCGTTGTCGGTTTCGATGCCCCATCGGACGGTGGCGTGATAGACTTTGGGAATGGTGTGGAGTAATTCAAACAGCCGCGTGGCCGAGCCTGAGAGCATCAGCAGCAACCCGTGGGCGAAGGGGTCGAGAGTTCCCCCATGGCAGATTTTGGGCTTCGCGTGGGTTTGCTGGGCCGCAGTGGATTGAATGGCGGCCTGCACGAGCGAGAAGCTGGTGGGGCCGACGGGCTTGTGCATCAGGTGGATACCGGGAGTCATTGGGAGGCATGATACCGTGCCTGTGACGGAACGCGCGTCGATGCGCGTTTGCAAGCCCGAATTATAAGGCCGTCGATGGTTCGGGGCGGGAAATAAAGGCGGGGGAACCGCGAAGCCGCGACGACGCGAAGATCTCGCGAAGGAATTTCAACACGGAGTTGCTTCATCGCGGAAAAAGACCTTCTGGATTCCTTCGCGTGAGCTTCGCGATTTCGCGCTTTCGCGGTTCCCCCGATTTTTCCGCGATTGCCGAGCGGGTCGGAAAGGCGACCGGATGGCCTTCGCTCGAATTGCTCTTGGTTCCCGGAAATCTTACCATCCTGTAGGGTACGCTTTAGCGGACGGAATTATTCTACCTCGTTAGATACATCTCGTGACAAATTCCGTCCGCTAAAGCGGACCCTGTGTGCGGTTGATTGATTCAAAAGGAGTGTGATTGCGAATATCCAAGCGAACCGAATACGGGCTGCGGGCGGTGGTGCAACTGGCCCGGCTTTGGCCGCGAACGTTCGTGCAGGCGCGGGATTTATCGCAGCAGGAGGATCTGCCGAATAAATTTCTCGAATCGATCCTGCTCGCTTTGCGGCGAGGTGGATTTTTAGAAAGTAAAGTCGGCAGCGGGGGCGGGTATCGTCTGTCGCGCGCGCCGCGAGAGATCGGCGTTGGCGATGTCATCCGCCGTCTTGAGGGACGTCTGACCGTCCGGGAAATCGCGTCGCCCGGCGAGACTTCTCCGGGTCATATCGCCGTCCGTCTCATCAATGAAAAACTGACCACCGCTACCGATGCCGTGCTGGACGCGATGACGCTGGAGCAGTTGATGGAACAGATCAACCGCGCGGGGAGCAGTCAGCAGTCGATGTATTACATTTGACACTCATTTCCCTCCCCGTAGCATTCACCGCTTTGATTTGAACTCCAACGAGGAAAACACCATGGCTAAAAAAACCGTTGCGGACATTGATGTGAAGGGAAAACGCGTTTTGATGCGCGTGGATTTCAACGTGCCGTTGGAGGCGGGGAGGATCGGCGATGATCGGCGGATCGCCCAGGCGATTCCGACGATCAAAAATGTGATCGATCGCGGTGGGAAGCTGATTCTGATGTCGCACCTCGGACGGCCCAAAGGCGGGCTGGAAGCCAAATTTTCGTTGAAGCCCGCCGCCGACCGGCTGGGGGAATTGCTGGGGAAAAAGGTGGCGTTCGCGAATGATTGCATCGGGGTCGAGGTCGAGCAGGCCGTCACGGCGATGAAGGACGGGGAGGTTTTATTGCTGGAAAATCTCCGCTTCCATAAGGAAGAGGAAAAGAACGATCCGAACTTCGCCAAGCAGTTGGCCAGGCTCGGCGACATTTACGTCAACGATGCCTTCGGCACGGCCCATCGCGAACACGCCAGCACGTTTGGCGCGGCGCAGGCGCTGCAGGGCAAACCGCGCGCGATTGGATTTCTGATTCAGAAGGAATTGAAGTTCCTGGGTGAAGCCGTCAGCAACCCCAAACGGCCCTTCGTCGCGATCCTGGGCGGTGCCAAAGTCTCCGACAAAATCAGCGTGATCGAGCAACTGCTTTCCAAAGCCGACACGCTGCTCATCGGCGGGGCGATGGCGTACACGTTCTTTCTGGCGCAGGGAAAAGAAGTCGGCAAATCCCTCGTCGAGCGCGACAAAGTGGAACTGGCGAAGTCGCTTCTCGCCAAAGCGGGCGGCAAGATCAAGCTTCCGGTCGACACGGTCATCAGCGATAAAATGAGCGATGATGCCATCACGCAGATCGTGGAAGGGAACATTCCCGCACATCTGGAAGGCTTCGACATCGGCCCGAAAACGATCGAGCTGTACAAAGCTGAGATCGCCGGGGCGAAGACGATCATCTGGAATGGCCCGATGGGCGTGTTCGAGAAAAAACCGTTCCAGGCGGGGACGAAGGCGATCGCGCTGGCGGTGGCGGAAGCGACGTCAAAGAGCGGCGCGACGACGATCATCGGCGGCGGTGACTCGGCGGCGGCGATCGAGCAGTTCGGGCTGGCGGAAAAAGTCAGCCATGTCTCCACGGGAGGCGGCGCGTCGCTGGAGTTCCTGGAAAACGGGCATTTTTCAACGCTGGATATCCTCGATTGAAAAGGCGATGTTGCCACGGATGGGGCACGGATGAACGCGGATAAAGCAAAGCAGAAATAATTTTTCTTGTCTTCCCTTATCCGTGTTCATCCGCGTCCCATCCGTGGCTAAACTTCTGCGACCTATGACGACAGACCCGTTCAACTCGATCACCCCGCAGATCGCCGCATCGATTCTGTCGGCGGACTTTTCCAGGCTCGGCGCGGAGATTGAAAACGTGCTGACCGGCGGCGCGGACTTTCTGCATCTGGACGTGATGGACGGAAATTTCGTGCCGAACATCAGTTTCGGCCCGCCGATCATCCGCAATATCCGTCCGGCGACCGCGGCTTATTTCGATGCGCATCTGATGATCGTCGATCCGCTGCGATATGCGCCCGCGATGGTCAAGGCGGGCGCGCAGAACATTACGTTCCATATTGAAGTGGTGGAGGATGCGGTGAAGACGGCCGGTGAAATTCGCAAGCTGGGTTGCCGGGTGGGCATCACGCTGAATCCCGCCACGCCGGTCGAGCGGATTTGGGCGGTGCTGGATCATGTGGATGTGGTGCTGGTGATGAGCGTCGTGCCCGGTTTCGGGGGCCAGCATTTCATGCCGGCGACGTTGCCGAAAGCGGAGGCGATCAAGAAGCGGCTGCGGGCGGATCAGCGGTTGGAAATGGATGGCGGGCTCCATGCCGACACCATCCGGATGGCCCGGGACGCCGGGGTGGACTGGTTCGTCGTAGGGTCGGCCATTTTCGATAAACCGGATCGCGCCGCAGCGATCGCGGAGCTGCGCACCAAACTGAGTTGAAAGTATTTCGTTCGAAAAGATCGTGCCGATTTGTTTAGCGCCGGCCCGGAGGGCCGGGTTTTTGACGGAAGTTCAAGACGATCGAACTTCTGCAAAAATGCTCGAAAGGAAGCATGATAAGTGTGTTGTTGATTCATGCGGGCCCGACGCCGTGGGACGTGGCGAATCGTCTGACCGGCGCGCAGAGCCTGCCCCTCACCGCCGATGCCGTGGCGGCGATCAAGTCGCTGGTCGAAGCCATCGCCGCTCGACCGACCGCCCTCTATCTGCATCTGGCCAACGAGGCCTGCCGGGAGACGGGTGAATTGTTGGCCGCACGATTCGGTTTGCGGTTAAAGGATTATGAAGCGCTCGGTGAGATGCGGCTGGGGCTGTGGGAAGGGCTGACGCGCGACGAGGTCCGCCGACGTTTCCCCACGGTGATTCCGCAATGGCAGGAAGACCCGCTTTCAGTGCGGCCCCCCGAAGGCGAATCGCTCGGTGAGGCGATCGACCGCGTCCGCCCGACACTCGAGAAAATCCTGCGGAAAAATCGCGGCGGGGTGATCGCCCTGATCCTGCGGCCCCTGATGATGCAGATCGTTCGCGGCCTGCTCAGCGGTGAAACCCCGGAAGCCATCGCCAGGCATCTGAACAACGTCGACGTGATGGAGACGATTGAAGTGGCGGAGGAATGACTCGGTAATTTCCCCCGTGGCACGGGCTTCCAGCCCGTGTTGGCGGGCAGGTGGGAAAAAAAATATTCTTTAAAAGTTCTTCTCGAATTTTAGATCGCAGACACGGGCTGGAAGCCCGTGCCACAATGAGGCTTCTGAAGGCACACGGAGCGTATGATGTCCCAACTTCCGACTGAAAATCCACTCGATCGAAAATCTGAAGGTATCCCCGAAGGTCTCTGGATGCGCTGCCCGGAATGCGGCGGGATGCTCTTCCGCAAGGTCGTCGAAGAGGCGATGAGCGTCTGCCCCGATTGCCGGCATCACTTCCGCGTCTCGGCCCGCGCACGGGTCGTTCAACTCGTCGACACCGGTACTTTTGAAGAGATGTTCGATGACATCGAACCCGCCGACCCGTTGAAGTTCGTCGATAAAAAAGCGTACAAGGATCGCCTGAAATCCGAGCAGTTGAAGACCGGGAACAAGGACGCGGTGGTCTGTGGCCGGGGTTTTATCAAAGGCCGTCCGATCGCGATGGCGGTCATGGATCCGACGTTCATGATGGGATCGATGGGGAGTGTGGTGGGTGAGAAAATCACCTGCACGATCGAGTTGGCCGCCGAGGAAGGGCTGCCGTTGCTGATCGTCAGTTGCTCCGGGGGCGCGCGCATGCAGGAGTCGACGCTGTCGCTCATGCAGATGGCCAAAACCTCCGCCGCGCTCGCCCGGCTGGACGATGCGGGCGGGTTGTTCATCTCACTGCTTGCCGACCCGACCACCGGCGGCGTCACCGCCAGCTTCGCGATGCTCGGCGACTTCATCATCGCCGAGCCGAAAGCGCTGATCGGCTTCGCCGGCCCCCGCACGATCTGGAACACGATCAAGGTGGAACTGCCGGATGGGTTTCAGCGCAGCGAATTTCTGGAGGAGCATGGGTTCATCGATTTTGTCGTGCATCGGAAGGATCTTCGGAGTGAGATCGCGCGGCTGGTGGATTTCTGCGGGAAGTGACGTCGGCATTTGATTAGAGTGGCGTTACGGATATCTCCCTATAAGCTGAAGTAGTTTCCGTTCCAACAATCTATCTGGAAGATTGATCCTCAAGACTTGGATGGTCACGCTACCGATTTCCGTCAGCGGAACAATCGCCGGGCCACCGTGCTTCTCGCTGATGATATGTTCCACTTGCAAACCGAGATCAGTGTCGTCTTCGCGTATCAGGCAGTATTCACATCGATCTCCCGCTCGCGATGCAATGAATTGCCGAAGCAACTTCGAAACATACCCGCTCATGGTACAAAGCCTTGTACTCGCAATCTTGCGCGCGATTTTGCGAGCCGCATGATGTGTTCAAGCTGAAGATGGTGTTCAAGCTCCGAAATTTCGTCAGAATCAAGGGCTTCATCCTTCTCCCGACGAATCAGATCGGCCACGCGGTCGCGGGTCGCCTCCGAAGCGCGAAATTCCACCACGCTCTGAGACGAAGGCCCGGAGGCGATGAAGTCCACAATTTCGTCGTAAGCTCGCGACATCATTTCATTATATCGTGCGAAGGAGCAACTGCCATCTCTATCTTCTCCCATGATTCTTCAACTGATTCAACGTGGCCCGGAAATCTTTCGGCAGCGGAGCGATCAAATCAACGGTCTGTCCATCCAAATTTTGGAACCGCAGTTTTTCGGCGTGGAGCGTCAGCCGCGCGATGAGGGGTCGTTCGCGTTCGCCGCGCGTCCAACGGTAGCCGCGTTTGAACTGGCTGAGATAGATGCCCGCCGCCAGGGCCGTCCCGCGCGGGGGGTTGTAAAGGACGTCGACGGCCAAAGGTAGCCCGATCGACAGCAGATGCACGCGGATTTGATGGGTCTTGCCGGTTTTGGGAAAGCAGCGGATCAGGTTGTAATCGCCGAAGGTGTCCTCGATTTGCCAAAGGGTTTTCGCGGGTCGACCGAGGGAAGTGGAAATCATCATTCGGGTTTTGGAACCGGGGTTGACGCAGATAGGGCCATCGATCTCCCCGCTCGGGGCGGGGGCGACGCCGATGCTGATCGCGACGTATTCTTTTTCAATGGTGTTGTTTTGAAACTGATGGGAAAGGTGTCGCTGGGCGATTTTGTTCTTGGCGAAGAGCAGCACGCCGCTGGTTTCTTTATCGAGGCGATGGACGACGCGGATGCGAGGATCCTCCTTACCGGTGTGCGGCATCTGGACGATCGCCGCGATCTGTTGGAGAACGCTATCCGTTTCCGCGCGCCCGGGGATCGTCGCCAATCCCGCGGGTTTTAGAACGGCGACCAGGTCATCGGTCTGCCAGAGAATTTCGAGAGTCGGCTTTCGCTTCATATTGCCGGGCAATCTACAGCAGAGCGGGAATAAATGCATTCAATTCAACAGGCTTTGCGCTATCACAATTATGACAAAAACCCCGACTGCAAGCAGCCGGGGCGTTTATTTGCTGTTCTGAAATCGAAAGAGTTCAATCCAAATTCATCGACATCAAGAACTGCCCATTGCTCGGCACCTTCTCCAGCCGACCCTTGAGCAACTCCACCGCTTCAACCGGGTTCATGTCGCTCAGCACGCGGCGAAGGCGATAGACCAGTTCCAGCTCCTTCGGAT
>JANXVV010000617.1 GCA_025351525.1 Humisphaera sp.
GACTTCGGCACCTTCGAGTTGAAGGAAGACCATCGACCGGTTGAACCAGAAATCCAGATCAAACGGTGCCTGTGCCATCGCCGGATCGGCGGTGAGCAGATCCAGTTGTTCTTTTTTGGCGACGTCGAGAATGGCCTCAAGGTCCAATTCCGGGGTGATGCCGACCGGTTCGCACACGTCGTGACCGTGCCGTTTGAGGGCTTCAGGGATCGATGTAGACAGTTTTCCGTGCAGGAGCCAGCGCATCGGCGGTATCTTATCGGCGAACGGGCCGGGCGGCAAACGCAGCACCATGACTATTGAACGGATTGATTGGAATCATATAGCCCCGCGTTTACGCGGGTGAACGGTCATAGCCATCACATTTGAAATTTCCGGTCCCCTCCCCCTGGTACTCCGGGGGGAGGGTGAGGGGTCTTGCATTTTTCTTCTACTGTGTCGAAAAATGAAGAGTCCTCTCGCCACGAAGAAAGACCCCTCACCCTAACCCTCCCCCCATGAGTACATGGGGGGAGGGGACCGGAAAGCTACCTGCGATGGGCTTGGGTAAACCGATGCCTATTGGAAACGTTCTACCGGCGTAAACGCCGGGCTATACGATTCATCCGATTCTACTTCAGCAGATCATCGAGCAACGGCCCCGTCGCCGCATCGAGCTTCTGATCTTCGTTGTACGTCCCGGCTGCCAGTTGCGCCCTGACACTCGCCACCTTGTCAGCGCGAATATCGTTCTTCTTGAGCGTCGCCAACAGATGACTCAGGCCGGACAGTTCCACTTTATCGTTCGCACGAATCTGTTTCGGAGCCTCGGCACTTACCTGCTTTTGCACCGCAGGAGTGATAATCTTCTGGATAGGGGTACTGCCACTGATGTGATTGACGTTGCTCATCGGTTACTCCTGAGTTTTCTTCCAGCGGAAGAAACGCCCTCGGTTCGGCGTGCGACTCCATCGCACCGGCCATCAACTTCACGTCGACATCCCTTTTATCGTCGGACCTTTACGCAATTCTTGAAGCCTGACCCGCACCGTCAAAACCTGCGCAAACCTTATATAGTACTCATCTTACAGAAGGAAACGAAAAGCACCGCGCAAAAATATTCCGTCCGATAAGCAATTTTCGCAGGCATTGTAACTATCCAATCTATCCATATACCCCAAATTACGCAGGCGAACCATTCGCTAGATTCGTCATATTCGTTTTTATCGGACACGCCCTTTATCGGACCAGGCTCTTTCCCAGCAGGATTGATTCGGTCAATCGTTCAGTCATCACCTGATTTCTGTAGACCAGAGGAAGTAGGAAGCGGAGGTTCTGCTGCGGACCGCGGAGATAGTCGCCGAGCGTTGTCCGCCATTTTTGACGATAGGGCTGAAGGGCATCCTGCAAATGCGGCTCTTTCAATGCCTTTTTGATGGTGTCGGCGGCGAACAGGGCCGACCAGCAATTGGGATACAAATCTTCGCCCGTTGCGGAATAGAACCCCCCCGCCGGGCCGACCAGCAACGTGCGATTCGCAACCCCCTCGTGTACCAACGCGCCCGTCAACGGCAAATCCATAAACTCCGAACCCGCCACAGGCACTCCACCCCCCGGTTTCAAAATGCCATGTTTGCGGAGCGTGTCCACCCACCGCTGCATCAGATCATGGCTCTTCAATCGGCCAAGCGATTCAACCGGTTGCTCCACCGCCAGTTGTACGCAGCCCTCGTGCGGCAACAGCCAGGCCCAATAGAGATGGTGCCCGAGATCGAGCGACATCGGCACCATCGGTCGATGCCCGAGATCCGCCCACTTGTTGCTCTTCAACTTTAAGAACGTGTACCGTCGCACCACATCCGGTCCCCACGCTTCGGGCATGCCCAATAGTTTCTGCTGCGCCTCCGGCAACACCCCGCCGACCACCAGCACCCTGGCCCGCACGCGATTCTTGCCGAGCGTCAGATCGATGCCCTGTTCATCCAGACGATGAATCTCCAACTGCTTCGGGGTGATGAACTCCACCCCCTCATCCGACGCCACCTTCATCACGGCGGCGCGGAGATCCTTATAGTGGACGGTGTACGCCATCGTGGCCTTGGCCCGATGCTCACTGCGCGTCTCGGCTTCATCGGCTAAAAACTGCGCGCCGTACACCGCCGTCAAATCCAGCTTGCGCTTCAACGGTTCGAGCGACTTGTGCAGCGAGAAAAAAGCGGGGTTGAGCAGCGCGAGGCGATCGACCGGTTTTTCCGTCGGGATGGTCGAGTGCAGCACGCGAAGTTTGCCGCCTTCGCGCAGCAGGGCGGCGCAGAGATAGGTGGCCGGATGTTCGCCCAAGACGAGTACATCGGCGGAACATTCGGGTTTGACGGCGACGCGGGGCTCGCGTTTCAATTCTGTTTTTGCCATGGGTCGGCAAAAGAATAGCGAAACAAGGGATAAAGGCCAAGTAAAGCGGATTCACTCAAATTCCCGCGCTTTGTTTACCGCTCGATGAAAAGCCAATCGCGCTGGAAAGCCCGTGGAACTCGTTCCATGGGAGTCTGTCAATTTTAAGGTGGCGCAGCCCCAATTGTTCGATTGGGAATTTTTGCCTTCATGGGTTCAACAACTCCATCCGCCATCCGTCCGCTTCACTCCATCGCCGGCGACGGTGCGGCGATTCATTCAATTCCAGCGCTTCGACAATCTGCGGTTTTAAAACCAGCAGCACAAATTCCTGCGGCGCAGGGCCGGGGGCAACGGCTTTGGCAAACTCACTTCCCGGTACCCGCACCGCGCCGGGCATCGGCCAGAAAAACATCGCGCGCGACGAATCATTCAGCCCGTTCCAAAGCTCCTGACGTGCCGACCCATCGCGCACCATTTCCACCGGCCCGCGCAATCGAAATTGTTGCCGCTCATTCAGCAGCCAGAAAACCAGCTCCGCAAATGGCCGGGCTTCCAACTGAGACATTTTATCGCTGCGGGAATCAGTGGTGATCCAGAGCGTGTTATCCGACGGGTTGAACGAGCGGACGATCACCATGCGGGATCGCGGGGTGCCGTCCGTTTCAACGGTGGCCAGACTTCCCACGATGCGCTTGGAGTGAAACTCGGCCTCGACCAGCACGATTAATTCCTGCATCCATTCGGTCATGCTTCGATTGTAGCGTGTGGCGATGTCGGTGGGCATGCCTACAATCCGCCGCGTGAATTCCACCGTTCAACCCGGCTATCTCGCTCCGTATCACGCCGCCGTGAAAAAGCATGGAGGCGGCTTTCGATCGTTGCTATGGGACAGCCAGAAATCGCAGGCGGCCCGGTTTGATGTCATGGCGAGGCTGTTCTGTTTCCACGAGAAATCCATCCTCGATGCCGGTTGCGGCCGCGCGGACTTTCTGGATTTTTTATTGCGGCGCGGCGTCGAACCGGACCACTACACGGGACTTGAGGCGGTTGCGGAATTGGCCGACGCCGCCGAGCAAAAAGTGCGGGCCGGGTGCCTGATCGTGCGGGCTGATTTCATCGCCGAGCCGGCCCGGCTTTTCACCGCCGCCGATGTCCTCGTTTTCAGCGGGTCGCTGAATATGCTTGAATCGCAGGTCTTTTACGCGACGCTGCGAACCGCCCACGCCGCCGCGGTGGAAGCGGTGGCATTCAACTTTCTGTCTTCACCGTATCTGGCCGGTGCAGACTATCTGCATTGGCATCGACCCTCAGCGGTGAAAAAATTCGCCGAGGAACTGGGCGGGCAGGTGGAGATGCGGGAAGATTATCTCGAGGGTGACTGCACGGTGCGCATTCTCAAAATTGAGCGATGACGAGGAGAGAGGGTTTTTGTGAATACGACTGGTCGAATAGACGTTCATTCCCATTTGCTGCCGTGCGTCGATGATGGCTGCGCAAGCCTCGCGGAGTCCCTGGACTGTGCGCGCCGGATGGTCGCCGCCGGCTATACGGACAGTTTCTGCACGCCGCATTATTGGCCCAATTTAAAGACGAGCGCGAAGACCGTTCCGCAATGGACGCGCGAATTGCAAAGCGCGCTCGACTCCGCCGGCATCCCTCTTCGCCTGCACCCCGGCGGTGAGATCAACCTCCGCGCGGGCTTGAGCGAAAGCGACCCCGCCGACATCGTCTCCTACGGCATGGCCGGAAAATATGCGCTCTTCGACCTGTGGGCCGATGTGCTGCCGGACTTTTTTGAGCCTCAGGTGAAATGGCTTCAATCGCTGGGACTGCAGTTGATTTTGGCGCACCCCGAACGGATGCGCGCGGTGCAGGATGATCCGGATCTGGCGGATTACTTTGCAGAATTGGGGCTGCTTTTACAGGGGAATTTACAGTGTTTGAGCGATCCTGCCGGTTCTGACACACGGGTAACCGTCGAGCTTTATTTGAAGCAGGATCGATACTTCATGCTGGGGAGCGATCTGCACAACAGTCGTACACTGGAAGCGAGATTGAACGGTTTGAAGCGTGCGGTGGAATTGATCGGCGATGAAACGGTCGATCGGTTGACGAAAGAGAATCCCGGAAAGATTCTGCTCTCAACACAGCCGATCGTATAACTCCGTCGCATGTATTTGTTTAGCGGCGGTGCCGGAGGCACGCGTTTTTCTCCTGTGTGCTAAAAAACGCGTGCCTTCGGCGCAGCCGCTAAAAAATTTCACAGTCGGCTCAGTTCATCATAAAGCGCCGCCGCCGTGCGGGTTCCGGCATAAAACGCATCGAGATCGAATTTTTCGTTCGGCGAATGCACCCGGTCATCCGGCAAGCCAAAACCGATCAACAGCGTATCCAGTCCGAGTTCCTGCTTGAT
>JANXVV010000618.1 GCA_025351525.1 Humisphaera sp.
TCTCGCCCATGCTTTTTGGCCGAAGAAATGCATGGGCGAGACGCCCATGCCACCTTATTCAGAGCACCCATTTTGTTGTTGGAGCGAATCAGGGTGTGCGGTGTTGTCGGAAGTTGAGGCTCCCCATGCGAACCCTGCTGCTTTTCCTTGCGTTGCTCCCCAACATCATCCTCGCCGAGATGCCTCCCGAATCGACGGAGCTGATCCGCACGCTTCACGAGGGCAGCCACTTTAAACCCTATACCGACAAAGCCGCCTGGCAGAAACGGGCGGTGTATCTTCGCGAGCAGGTGTTGATCTCCGCCGGTCTTTGGCCGATGCCGGAGAAGGGCCCGCTGAACGCCGTCATTCACGGGCGTATCGATCGGGACGATTACACGATCGAGAAGGTCTATTTCGAGAGCTATCCCGGCTTCTATGTCACCGGGAATCTGTATCGCCCCAAGGGGAAGACCGGTCCCTTTCCGGCGGTTCTCTCGCCCCACGGCCACTGGACGAATGGCCGTCTGTATGAAGCGCCGAACCAGGAAGTGAAGAAGCAACTCGACGGGGGATGGGAGAAAGAGGAGAACGCGGCTCGGTATCCGATGCAAGCCCGCTGCGCCGGACTGGCCCGGCTTGGCTGCATCGTCTTTTTCTACGACATGGTCGGTTACGCCGACGCCGACCCGGAGCATTTCCCGCACAAAACCACCTATCGTGATCTCGACAGCGATCTGCACGGGCTGAGTGTCTTTGGCCTGCAAACCTGGGACAGCATCCGCTCGATCGATTTTCTGGAATCGCTGCCCGATGTGGATCGAAAGCGAATCGCCATCACCGGGGCCAGCGGCGGGGCCTCGCAGACGATCATGATGATGGCGACCGATGATCGCATCGCCGTCGCCGCCCCGGTCAACATGATCTCCGCCGGGGAACATCAGGGCGGGTGTGTGTGCGAGAATAATTCCCTGCTGCGCGTCGGCACGGATAATGTCGAACTGGCGGCGACCTTCGCGCCTAAACCCTTCATCCACCCGACCGCGACCGGAGACTGGACGAAGGACTTTCTGGAACAGGGTTTCCCGGAAATTCAGGCGACATACAAGCTGTTCGGTGCGCAAACCAACGTCGAATCGATGCGGCAGACCGCGCCGCACAATTACAACCTTCATGCCCGCGAGGCGGTGTACAACTTTTTCAACAGGCATTTGAAGCTGGGGCATGAAGGTGTGGTGACGGAACAAAAGTTCACGCCGGTGAAGCCTAAGGATTTATCGGTGTGGGATGCGGAGCATCCAAGGCCGAAGAACGCAGTGGATGCGGCGGGGTTGAAGAACTGGTGGGTGGAGATGACGGCCCGGCAGATCAACAGCCTGCGCGCCCCTGCGGCGCATCGTGCTGAGGCGGTGGAAAACGTGCTTCGGCCCGCGCTGTTGCATCTGCTAGGGGGGATCGCGTTCAATGATGCGGCGGGCAAGCCGCCCAAGCAAAAAATCTCCAAACTTGCCAATGATTTCCATACCGTTCGTTTTCACTACGAGAGCGAGGGTGAATCGCGCGGCTTCAACGTTCTGATGTTACTTCCCGCCCCGGCGATGGAAGAGGGTGGAGCGGTTGAGCGGGAGGCGGTCCTGCTGGTTTTGCCCGGAGGAATCTCAGAGGCGATCGGCGAGGACGGAACCCCGGCGGAATGGGTCGCGCGACTGGTGAAAACGGGTCGAACGGTACTCGTTCCCGATCTGTTGAGGGAGACAGGACTGACACAGCGACCGACAACGAAGCCGGCCGCCGTCGAATTTTTTTCAGGGTATAATCCGACAGTTCTCGCCTACCGGGTTCATGACCTGCTGAGGCTCGTCGCGTTCATACACAGTTCAAAACACCCCACGCCCCTCTGTCTTATTGGAATCGGGGAAGCCGGGCCGGCCTGTCTTTTGACGCGGGCCATCGCGGGTGACCGGATTGGCCGCGCGATGATCGACGCGGGCGCCTGTGATCTAAGCACCGCGCAAAGCGAAATGCACGTGAACTTCCTGCCCCATGCCCTGCGGTACGGGGGAATATGGCCCTTGGTTTCACTCGGCGGGACTGGCGATCTGACCCTCTGCCATCTCCCCGAAGACGCCGCCCCCCCGTGGCTTCGCGCGGCTTTTGACGCCGACGGCGCATCCGACAAACTGCATGTTTTGCATGGGGCGAAACCCGAAGACATTCTACGCTGGTTGCAGCGATGACGGCGTATGCACCCAAGCCGGAGGCGGAAGGCGTAGCCGACGCACCGGGTTCCCCGCATTTCCAAGATTCTTCGAGTGAGGCATTCAAACAAACATGGGGAACCCGGTGCGTCGCCTGCGGCTTCCGCTTCCGGCTTGAAGGGCATCGACCGTTCTGGTAATTACCTTATCCCTTGCGTGAATCCACTCCACCGCATTGCGACAGTTTCGTCCGGGTGATTTTTCGCCTGCTGGCTGCTCTTTTATTCCTGGCGGCGGGGTTGATGCACTTTATCGCGCCGGGAAAATATCAGCGGATCATTCCGCCCGGCTTTCCCTTTCCGGCGATGCTCGTGGCCATCAGCGGAATCGCGGAGATGATCGGCGGCGCGGGATTGCTGAGCCGACCCCTTCGCCGTGCGGCGGGATTTGGACTCATCGCCTTGCTCATCGCGGTGTTCCCGGCCAATATCTACATGGCCCTGCATCCCGAGCGCTTCGCGGATCTTCACGTGGCCGCTTGGCTGCTTTGGGCGCGATTGCCTTTGCAAGTCGTGTTGATCGGTTGGGTCTGGGGCATTGCAATACGGAAAAAACGGATGGATTCCTGACATGAAATCGTCTCGTCTTGAAGCCTTCAGCGATGGCGTCATCGCCATCATCATCACCATCATGGTGCTGGAATTGAAGGTGCCGCTGGATGGCTCGCCCAAAGCATTGCTTCATCTGCTGCCCCTGTTTTTAAGCTATGCGCTGAGCTTTGTGCTGGTGGCGATCTATTGGGTCAATCATCATCATTTGATCCACCTGATTCGCAAAGTTGACGGCGCGGTTCTCTGGCTCAATGCGAATCTCCTGTTCTGGCTGTCGCTGACGCCGTTCGCGACGGCGTATATGGGTCAAACCCACGCCGCACCGATGTCGGTTGCGTTTTATGGTACAGTCCAGACGACGTGCGCCGTCGCCTACGCTTTTCTTCACGCGGCGATCGCCCGTCAGCATGCGGATGACGATCAATTCATGGCGCGATACGCGCTCATGCTGCGTAAAAACCGCATTGCCATCGCCATCACGGCCGCGACCATTCCGGCTGCATATGTGTCCGTGCGACTGGCGATGGTATTGATCGTGCTACCGGCGGTGATGTACTTTCTGCCCGATCGCAGGATGGAAATGAACGAGGCGACGTAATCGATTTTTGATTGGCCGGTGGCATGGGCGCCTCGCCCGTGCTTTTGCAACGAACCAATGCTTGGGCGAGACGCCCATGCCACTTTTTTCATCGGGATTCTTATGTGGTCAAGAAAACAGACGTACATGCAACTCGTCGTCGCCATGGTCTACCTGTGTTGCCTTCAAGTCGACCCGATGCGCGCGGACACGGGTGCTTTCGAGGCGAACGCC
Organism: Humisphaera sp.; assembly: GCA_025351525.1. GTDB lineage: Bacteria > Planctomycetota > Phycisphaerae > Tepidisphaerales > Tepidisphaeraceae > JANXVV01. The sequence continues at coordinate 3,600 of JANXVV010000618.1, forward strand.
GATGTCGGTAAAATCGAACTGCCCGGCACGGCGGAGTTCGACAAAGCCAAGCAGCAATACCGCGTGACCGGCAGCGGTGAAAACATGTGGAAGGCGGTCGATGCGTTCCACTTCGTCTACCGGAAAATCACCGGCGACGCAACGCTCACCGCCGATATCGCGTTTGCGGTGGAAAGTAAGACGCCCCACCGCAAGGCCGGCTGCCTGTTTCGCCAAACGCTGGATGCCGACAGCCCGTATGCGGATGCGATGGTACACGGGGATGGTTCGATCGGATTGCAGTACCGAAAGGAAAAGGGCGGCCTCACGGAAGCCATGAAGGCCACCGCTAAAGCGCCTGCGACGGTGCGATTGGAACGTCGTGGGGATGTGTTCACGCTTTACGTCACTCCGAAAGATGGAGCGGTGGAGACGGTGGGACCGGTCAAATTGAGCTTGGGTGAGAGCGCCTATGTGGGGTTGGCCGTCTGTTCGCATGATGCAAAAGCCTCGGAAACGGCGATTTTCTCCAAAGTGGAGATATCGCCGGCTGCAGACCCGACAAAAGTCAAAAATTAGCGAAATAAATGCTTGCAATCGCCATCTGTTCCAGTTAATCTTTCCAATGGAGAGTTCCGTTTCGACTTAGTGGGCTATGCCCGCCGGGACGAAATAGGTGGAAAGTGAAGGGAAGGGCGAGATGACGTTGAGGAAGAATCTAATTTTGAGTTTGCTGGCCGGAGTGGTCGGCTTAGGCCTCAGTTTGGCCGCTCCCGTGACCGCTGACACGGTATTCCAGTCGCAGACTTATGCAACTCAATCCGTTCCCTTTACCCAAAATATCACCTACGCCCGGTTCAATCCCGCCTTGGGCACTTTGTTGTCCATTCAAGTGGGTGGTTCCACGAACGTGACGGCCGAAGTGGACATTTTCAATAACACGGCTTCGATTCAGACATTCACGAACGCCCAAGCGACGGTCCCCATCAATATCAGCACGAACTATGGCCTTCTCACCTCGGTGACCGCGACGGCAGGCCCGTTCGCCGGGAGCATTAATCCCGGATTGAACGCTTTCCCCGGGATTACTTCAAATACTATTTTTCCCACCTTCAACATTGCCCCCGCCGATTTTTCAAACTTTATCCAGGGGCCGGCGAACACGACCGTGAATCTGTCCGCCACCAGCACCGGTGGATCTTTCACTGGAAATAGCAGCTCCTTGGGCTCCGTTTTCTTCGGGGGTTCAGCCACCGCCGGCGGCACGCTGACGCTCACCTATGTTTACGCCCTCGTCAACGCACCCCCCGCTCCCCTTCCCGCCGTCCTCCCGGCCGGCCTTGGTCTCCTGGGATTGGTCGGTCTTGCAAAGGTACGCAATCGCAGATTAGGCCGCAGTGCTGCCCACGAAGAAATCTAATATTCATTCCTCAGTGTTCCCGAATAAACACCGCCGCATCATGCATCACCGGGGCCAGCCATCGAAATGACCACGCCATTGCCAGGACCAGATCGGCATGTCCTCGTTTCGGATATGTGAGCATCATCGCCTCCCCGCCCGCCCGGCGAATCGCACCACTCAACTCCACCGCGTTTCTTGGTTGAACCACCTCATCCCGCAGCCCCTGCACCAGCAACATCGGCGGGGAATGCCCATTGGCAAAGTGCAGCGGTTCGATGCGCTGATCCGAAACCTCGCCCGGCTTGCTGTTCAACGCCGGACCATCCAATTCATCCGGCACGAAATCATATGGCCCCGCCAACGCGACGGTGGCGCGAATGGCTTTTTGATCCAACCCCACCGCCTTCAGATAATGCTCGTCCAGCGTCAGTAGCGCAACCAAATGGGCGCCGGCGGAATGACCCATCAGATAGATGCGACTGGGATCTCCTCCGAACTGATCGATGTGGTCGACTACCCAGCGGACGGCGAGTGCCCCATCCTCGATAAAACCGGGGAAAGTCGTCTGGGGGTAAAGCCGATAGTCGGGCAACACAGCAACGAAGCCTTCCCGGGTGATCGCCTCGCCCACAAATCGATAGTCGCGCTTCTCCCCGGCGGTCCAATATCCCCCATAGAAAAACACGACCACCGGCGCACCCGGTTTGGCGTCGACAGGCAGATGTCGCGGCCGATAGACATCGAGCTTCTGCCGTGGAATTCCGCCATACGATAAATTATTGATCGTCTGATATCCGCAGGAGGGGACCGTGGCATTGAGAAGGTCGAACTTGGTGCAACCTGCGGCAAAGCCGGAAAAACTGAGCAGGAACAGAAGCACGATTCGTTTCAGAACGCGAGATAGATGACATGGCATAGGGCCGATCTTAGAGCAGTTTCCAGGTTGATTCCACGTTGTGGTGCAGGCTTCCAGCCTGCGTTCCGAATGCAGGCTGGAAGCCCGCACCACAAACTATTTCTGGAAATACGATGCGATCCGTTATACTCCCCGCAGGAGAACCGCAAATGACTTCGCCAATTCAATCGACACCGTTATTCCTTTCCCGCCTCCTCTGCTTTTTCGCGCTGTCCGCAAGCGCCCTGCTCACGGGCCTGGTGTATCCGCAAGACAAACCTCCGACGCCCGCGACCACTTCCATCGCCCGCCATCCCACCCTTTTCATCATCGGCGATTCCACCGTTAAGAACGGCAGCGGTGTCGGCGGCGGTGGACTCTGGGGATGGGGTGAACCGATCGTCGACCTGTTGGACACCACCCGTCTGACCGTTCAAAATAAAGCGCGCGGCGGGCGCAGCAGCCGAACCTACCTGACCGAGGGATTGTGGGCACAAGTGCTGGCCGACCTGAGACCCGGCGACTTTGTGCTGATGCAGTTCGGTCACAACGACGGCGGCCCGCTCGACACCGGTCGCGCCCGGGCCTCTCTCCGCAGCATCGGTGACGAAACGAAAGTAGTCACGATGGAAGCCACCGGCAAGCCCGAAACCGTCCATACCTATGGCTGGTATCTGCACCAATACATTGCCGACACCGTGGCAAAAGGGGCCACGCCGATCATCCTCTCACCCATCCCCCGCAACGGTTGGAAGGACGGCAAAATCAATCGCTCCACCGACTACGGTCCCTGGGCGGCACAGGTGGCTAAAGCCGACGGCGTGGCCTTCGTCGATCTGAACGGAATCATCGCGGACCGATACGATCCGATCGGCGCGGACAAAGTGGGGGCGGATTTTTTCACCCCGACCGATCACACGCATACCAGTCTCGCCGGGGCGAAGTTTAATGCGACGGCGGTGGTGGATGGATTGCGGGGATTGAAGGAGTGTGCGCTGTGCGGGTATTTGAAATACGCTAAAAAGTGATCGGTGTCTCGTGAACTGAAAACGCATGCCCGCCCTACATAGCCCCCGGCACGCCGGGGGAACCCTTCGGTAGTACGAAGACGTGATTTCCAGGGGGAGCGTTCCCCCGGCGTGCCGGGGGCTATGTAGGGATGGGTGAGTTTATTCTTACGTTTGAGGTTGTCCCGCCGCGCGCAAAATCGCCTGCTCCAGTTCATCGGGCATGATCGGTTTGCACAGGTGCTCGATGAACCCCACCTCATGGCTGCGGCGAATGTCTTCGTCCATCGAGAAGCCGCTAAGCGCGATCCCGCGCACCGGGCCGCGACGGCGCAGTTCGCGCATCAGCTCCCAGCCCGTGCCATCGGGCAGGCCGATGTCGGAGATCAGCAGATCGAACGGTTCCCCGGCGGCCTGCATGGCGGAATTGACCGAATCGGCGGTGACGACCTGATGACCATTCAACCGGAGCAGGCGGGCCATGACGCGGAGCGTGTCCTCGTTGTCATCGACCAGCAGAATGCGCTGCACCGCCGATGCGGGCGATAGCAAGGTCGTCGATCGTTCAGCATCGGATTCGGGTTTTAATAGAACGTCGGGGAGTGCGGGAGCGACGGGTGCCGGAACCGTGGGCAATTCCACGGTGAAGGTTGCACCCTGGCCGATGCCGGCGCTTTCGGCGGTGAGGGTTCCACCCTGCATCTGAATCAGGTTTCGGCTGATGCTGAGCCCGAGGCCAAGCCCGCCATACCGGCGGGCGAGAGTCTGCTCGCCCTGCTCGAAGGAGTCGAACAATCGCCGCATCACCTCCGGGTCGATGCCGATGCCGTTGTCGCTGAACCGCACGCGCAGGAGTGCGGCATGGCCGTTGTGGGATTCCATGCTTGAACTGATCGTGATATGGCCACCTTCCGGCGTGTACTTCACGGCGTTGCCCAGCAGGTTCCAGAACACCTGCTGCAATCGCACCCCATCGGCCAGCACGAAGTGATCGGGCGCGTCGAGTTGCAGGTGAATCGTTTGCGATCGCGCGGTGATATCGCCCTGGTAGAATTCCAGAGCCGCGAGGATTTTGTCGTGGGCATCGACCGTCTCCGGATGGAGCTTCAGTTGGCCGCGGGCAAGGCGGGTCATGTCCAGCAGATCGTCGATCAGCCTCGCTTCCAACTCGACGTTTCGCCGAATCATCTGGAGGCCATTTTTAAAGGTGGCGCCGAGGTTGGGTTCCCGCTTCATCAATTCCAGGCGTGCCAGCACGGGGGTGAGCGGAGTGCGAAGTTCGTGACTGAGCACGGCCAGAAACTGATCTTTCCTTCGATTCGCGGTTTCGGCTTCGGCGCGGGCTTTTTGCTCGCGAAGCAATAAATCGTTTCGCTCGGTTTCACTCCGCCGCCGTTCGGTGATGTCCGAAACCATCGCCAGTGCCCCCTGATATTCGCCTTTTTCACCGAGGATCGAGTTGGTCGAAAGATGCGCGAAAAGGTCGACGCCATCCTTTCGGCGAAACCGAAATTCATGCCGCTCCGATATTCCCTGCTGCCGTTTGGCGACATTCTGCTCGGCTTCGCGATGTTCGGTTTGGTCCATGAAATCGAACATCGACCGACCCAGCATCTCCTCGGGGCTGTAACCGAGCATTTCCGCCATGGCGGGGTTCACGTAGCTGGTCTTCGCGTCGGCGTCGATCGTCCAGATTCCCTCCTGCGCCGTCTCAATCAACCGGCGATAGCGCGCTTCGCTTTCCCGCAACGCCAGCTCAGATCGTTTGCGGGCGTCAATGTTCTGCACATAGATCGAGATCCCGCCGGCCACAGGAAAAGCGCCGCTTTCCACCCAGAATTTAAGCCGGGGGCAAGGCATCTCAAACTGAACGGAGATTCGCTCTTTCATCGCCTGCCGATACAGCGGTTCCGCGATCGATCCGGTCAGTTCCGGCAGACTTTCCCAGAGCGTGCTGCCCAGCAGAGTCTCGCGTGTCATTCCGTACATGAGTTCACAGGCGTGATTCACGTAAAGGAATCGCCAATCTTGGTCGAGCAGGACAAACGCCTCCAGCAGGCTGTCGAGGATGCCGCCGATATATTCTTCGGATTGCCGGTGTTGCGCCGATGCGGCATCCGCATCGATTCGCGCACGGCGGGCGCGACGGCCGATCTGAACCACCAGGACGCTCACCACCAAGAACAGAACCAGTCGCGGCCAGTCCCCGGCGATCGTCCAATGGTGCCAACTGAATTCCCAAACGATCACGATCGAGCAGACTGCCACCGCCCACAGGCCCGCCCACATTCTTCCTGAAAGGACACTAATAATCACGGCCAGATACATCACGCTAAAGGGGCTTCGATACACCGCCGCATGTACGAGACCGGTGCGAAAAAACATTTCTCGCAGGAACACACCCACCAAAATGATCCCCACCATCCACTCGATCGATCGAATCCATTTCAGCGCAATGGGGGATGGCGATGGCCATCGATCTTTCGTGTGAGGTGACACCTTTCGCACGCCGCGTCCTTTAAAACGACAGAACCGTTCGCGATGACAAGCCTATTCCAACGCAAACAGTCTTTGGAATCCATCAAGTTAGCCATCTGCCGTCCCAGATGCAATTAAACTATGATTATTCAGTAATTCCCCTATGGCGCCATCCGTATAAATTCGATGCCGCAAAATCTGTCTTGACAGACATCCGGGTCCGACGACACTGCCACCGCCATGACTCCACTATCCGCTGTTCATCCCCCGAATCCCATTGTTTCCACCCACATTCTCGGCATCGATATCGGCGGTACCAAGTTGGCGGTGGGTGTGTCGACGGCCCAGGGAAAGCTTCTTTCCTCCGAGCGGATTCCCACGAATTCCAGCGAAGGCCCCGATCGCGTGCTGGCCCGGTTGGCTGAGGTGTGCCATCGGGTGATCGATAAGGCGGGGGTGAAGGTGGATGGCGCGGGCGTCGGTTGCGTGGGGCCGTTGGATCAGAAGACGGGCTACGTGATTGACCCGGTGAATCTGCCGGGCTGGAAAAAGGTTCCGCTCGTCGACACGCTGAAACATCATTTGAAGATGCCTGTGTTTCTCGACAACGATGCCAACGCCGCCGCGCTCGGTGAACACCGCTTCGGCGCGGGTCGGGGCATGGCGAACATGGTCTACCTCACCATTTCCACTGGGATCGGGGGCGGGATCATCATCAACCATCAACTCTATCAAGGGGAGAACGGCAACGCGGGTGAATTGGGCCACATGTCCGTGAACTTTGCCGGCCGGCCGTGCGGATGTGGGAACGTGGGGTGCATTGAGGCCTACGCGTCCGGCACCGCCATCGCCGCCCGCACTCGCGAAGCGGTGAAAGCGTCCGGCACGAGCGACAGTGCCCTGCTGCTCTCGATTGCCGGGACGATCGAGCAGATCAATGGGCAGGCCGTGGTGGAGGCGGTGCGCCGGGGTGATCCGCTGGCTTGCCGCGTGTGGGATGAGACGATTGTGGCGCTCGGGTCGTGCATGGTCAGCGTCATCCACATTTTCAACCCCCGCCGCATTGTGCTGGGTGGTGGCATCAGCAACGCCGGCGATCTGCTGTTCGTGCCGCTCCGCAAGCAGACAAAAAAGCATTCGATGCCGATGCTGCACGACATCTGCGACATCGTCCCGGCGGAACTGGGCGATCAGGTGGGCGTGTTGGGGGCGGTGGCGGTGGGGCTGGATGGACTGGCACGCGCGAACTCCTGAGGCGCACTCGCGAAAAAGAATTACGAATGACGAAATTCGCAATTATCAGAGTGCTTATGATTTGATCCGCGCCGCCTCCGCCCCCCAACCCCCGAAAAACAGTTCCGCCAGCGCCAACCAACCCGCCGTCTCCGCACTGCCGGCGGCGGGCTCATCCCAGAAATCGATTTTGACCCGGTCGGCGAGTTCCACCAGCAGGTTGGTGCGAACCTGTCGAACCAGTGCCTCGGCGAAAACAGGGGAACGCGTGAAGGGGCTCACCAGCACCAATCGATGGGGACGCACAAAATTGACGACGTTCGCTAAGCCGCAAGCGAGATAATCCAGGATTGTTATTAGCGCGCCATCCTTTTCCGGTTGCCCGGTGAATCGAGCGGTGGCTTGGAGCAGCGTCTCGGCACTTCCTTGCCGTTGGCGGTGCAGGAAATCCGTGCTAACGATTCGTTCGAGGCACCCGTTATGCCCGCAATAGCATTTTTCCGTATCGACGAAAAAACGCGAATGACCGAGTTCATTGCCTCCGGTGGCGCAACCGCGATTGGGACGGCCATCGATCAGCATCGCCGCGCCGAGTCGGCCATCTTCCACCAGCACCAACAGCACATCCTGCCCGGCCGCGCGATGGGTCAGCATCCAGCGGGCCGCCATCGCGTGCATGTCGTTTTCCAAGATCACCGGCAGTTCGCCCACCGCCTCGTACACCGGATCCAACGTCGCCGGCCCTTTCCCGGGCAGCGCGGATGAAAAAAGCACGGCGTGCTTCTCCGCATCCACAAAACCCGTGACACTGAGCCCAATGGCCATCGTTTCATTGCTCCTCATTTTCTTCAACATCGCGGCGGCGGTCTCAATCACTTTGGATGCATCGTCAATCGACCGCGAAACCGGCGGCCCCACCGGGTGCCCGCGCAGGCCCACGTGGCACGCCTCGACACTCCCCGGCGCAATTGCCAATCCCACCACATGCCTGCGCAGCGGATCGATCTCCAACGGTACGCGCGGCCGACCCGCTCCCCCCGGCTCTGCCGTCCCTTCACAAAGGACTCCCATTTTCAGCAGCGACTCCGCAAGCGTCCCCACATTGTTCGGCGTCAGCCCGGTGCGCTCGTGCAATTCCCAACGACTCAAACGGCCCTGCTCCCATAGTGTGCGGACGATATCCCTTTGGCGTGAGTCGAGCATCAGACTGTTTATATCACCGACGATAAAAACGTGCCATGCACTTGCGAAGGTCGGTGCGGAACGTACTTTAAAAGGAATGAGGAGGAGCCGCAAACGAAAAAGTTTTCACTGGCGTCCCGACGGACGGGTAGATATACTCCGCCGATGGGTTTAGGCAAGATATTGCCTCCAGTCGCAGTAAAGTGGATGCGGGAATGAATCCTGTGAACGCTTCTCGATCGTTTCAATCTATTCGGGGTCGAATTATGAAAAAGCGTATTCTCGTCGTCGACGATGAGCCGGGCTTCACCACGTTGCTCAAGTACGGGCTTGAGGGTGAAGGGTATTACGAGGTGTACGAGGAGAACGAGTCGCCGCGAGCCCTGATTGCGGCGCGCGAATTTGACCCGGATCTGGTGATTCTCGATGTGATGATGCCGGACATGGACGGCAGCGATGTGGCGGCCAGGCTGCGCGAGGATTCCCGCTTCAAGCACACGCCGATCATTTTTCTGACCGCATTGGCGATCAACGCCGAATCTTCGGTGGGTGCTTCGAAGCCTACTGCGCAAACCTATCTGCCCAAGAATACACCGATCGATAAGTTGATCGAGTGCATTGAGGAGAAGATCGGTCGGCACGCGGTCATCCCGTTGCGATGAAGCGGGCTTAAAACCTGTTTAAAAAGACGGCGGAGACTGTCGCAGCATGGGCTACCAGACCATGCTGTGGCGAATCCGTCCACGTTCGAAAAAGGGATTACAGTCCGCCCAACGTGGCAGATCCTGCAACATCTTTCGCGCGGTTGAATAGATAAGGTGTGAACTTACGAAGAAATCCAGTGATGATGGGTGCGGTCGCCGTTGTCTTGTCGCTTACGGTTAGAGCGCGCGGGGAGGTGCCCCCGAAGGCGATCGACTTCAACCGGGACATCCGCCCGATCCTCTCCGAGAATTGCTTTCAATGTCACGGCCCGGACAAAAACAAGCGCAAAGCCGATCTGCGGCTGGATACGAAGGCGGGGATCTTCGACGAAATAGATGACACGCATCCGGTGGTCCCCGGCAAGCCCGCCGACAGCGATCTGCTGCGCCGCATCCTCACGCCGGATGAAGACGAGCACATGCCCCCGGCGAAGTCGAACAAATCGCTGTCGCCGTCGGACGTTGCGAAGATCAAGTCGTGGATAGAAGAAGGGGCGGAATATAAGGGGCATTGGGCTTATATCCCTCCGATTCGCGCGGCAATTCCGGCAATTGTGGGAAATATTGGAAATCCAATCGACCCCTTTATTCTTGCGAAACTGAAAGAGCAGAATCTTCAACCTGGTGCGGAGGCGGACAAGATCACCCTGTGCCGCCGGGTTTATTTCGACCTGCTCGGGCTTCCTCCGACACCGGCGCAGGTGGAGGCGTTCACGCACGATGTCTCGCCGAACGCATTTGAAAAGCTTGTGGATGCGCTGCTGGCCAATCCCCATTTCGGTGAGAGGATGGCGGTGTTCTGGCTCGACCAGGTGCGCTATGCGGACACGATTGGGTATCACAGCGACAATTCGATGAATGTGTCGCCGTATCGCGACTGGGTGATCGCGGCGTTCAATCAGAACATGCCGTTCGACCGGTTCACCGTCGAGCAGATTGCCGGAGACTTGTTGCCGAATCCCACGGTGGCGCAGAAGGTGGCGACGGCTTATAACCGCCTGTTGCAGACCACCGAGGAAGGTGGCGCGCAGCCGAGGGAATATATCGCGAAATATGCCGCCGATCGGGTGCGGAATGTGTCGGCGGTGTGGATGGCACAGACGATGGGGTGCTGCGAATGCCACGATCACAAATTCGATCCGATCACGACTAAAGAGTTCTACGGCATGGAGGCGTTCTTTGCGGATGTGGAGGAGGCACCGGTGGGTAAGCGGGAGCCGGGCCTGCCGTTGCCCACCGCAAAGCAGCAGGCGGACATAGACGATCTTGATCGGACCCTGGCGACCACGAAATTGAAGCTGAATGCGGCGACGCCGGAATTAGCCGCGGCGCAGAGGGAATGGGAGAAGTCGGTCGCGACGGAGGTGAAATGGGAGACTCTCGAGCCGCAGACATTTGTGGTGCAAGGGGAATCCAAGCTCAAAAAAATCGAGAGCGGGGTGTTGCAGACCACCTACAAAGTGGCCTCCACCGAAAACTATGTCCTTACCGCGCACTCGCCGATCCGGGGCATCACCGGATTTCGGCTCGAGGCGTTGCCGGATGATTCACTCCCCTCGCATGGGCCGGGCAACGCGCCCAACGGGAATTTCGTGCTGACCGATTTCAAGATCGCCGTCGTCGGCAAAGACGGCAAGGCGACGCCGGTGGCGATCCAGAAGATCACCGCCGACTTTTCGCAGGAGGGGTATCCGGTCGCCGTGCTGCTGGATGGCAAACGAAAGAATAAAAAGAACACCGGTTGGGCGATCCTGCCGCAGACCGGCCAAGCCCACCAAGCGTTTTTTGAAACGGTGAAACCTCTGGGCGGCGAAGGTGAAACGAACCTGACGTTCACCCTCGATTTCCAATCCGTCTTTCCCCAGCACACGATCGGGAAATTTCGCCTCTCCGCCACCACCGCGCCGCAGCCTTCCCGTCTGGCGATGTCGAATGAGGTGCGGGCGTCCCTGGCGATCGCGCCGGAGAAACGGACGGATGCGCAAAAGACCGCATTGGCCGCCCATTACCGAACGGTGGCGCCGCTGCTGCAACCGGTGCGAGACCAAATCGTTTCGATCGAGCAGAAAAAACAGCAGTGGCTGGATGCGATGCCCAAGTGTCTGATCACGAAAGCCACAACGCCCCGCCCGATTCGCGTCTTAACCCGCGGCAATTGGCTGGATAGCACGGGTGCGATGGTGTTGCCGACCGTTCCCGTCTCAATGGGGAAGCTGAGCGCTCTTCAGCCCGCCGATCGACGGCCCACCCGCCTCGATCTGGCCCGCTGGATCGCCTCGCGTGACAATCCGCTCACCGCTCGCGTCGTCGTCAACCGCTTCTGGAAGATGTTTTATGGCCAGGGGATCGCCCGCAAGGTGGACGATTTCGGATCGCAGGGAGATTGGCCGACGCATCCGGAATTGCTGGATTGGCTGGCCGTCGATTTCATGGAACACGGCTGGGATATGAAGCGAATGATCCGGTTGCTGGTCACCAGCGCGACGTATCGCAAAACCTCGGTGCCGACGAAAGATCAGCGGGAGCGCGATCCGTCGAATCAATGGCTTGCGCACCAGGGCCGCTATCGGCTCGATGCGGAATTCGTGCGCGACAATGCCCTGATCGTCAGCGGATTGCTCGTCGATCAGGTCGGTGGAAAAAGCGCCTTCCCGTATCAGCCCGCCGGTTACTGGTCGTTCTTGAATTTCCCGGCTCGCGAATGGCAGAACGACAAAGGCGATGGCCTCTATCGTCGCGGCCTGTACACACACTGGCAGCGAACCTTTTTGCAACCGAGCCTGCTGGCCTTCGATGCCCCCACCCGCGAAGAGGCGGTGTGCGAACGAACGCGGTCGAACGTTCCGCAGCAGGCGCTGACGCTGTTGAATGATCCGACCTATGTGGAATCGGCCCGGGTGTTCGCGGAGCATATCCTGCGCGGAGCATCCGGCGAACAGCCGAGGCTCGAGTTCGCCTATCGACAGGCGCTCTCGCGCCCGCCCCGACCGGAGGAGTCGGAGTTGATGCTGGAACTGCTTCACAAACACCGGCAGGAATACATCGCCGACAACCCGGCGGCAGAGAAGATCGTCGCGGCGGGGGAAGCGCCGGTGGCCAAAGATCTCAATCCCGCCGAACTTGCCGCCTGGACAAGCGTGGCGAGGACGGTGCTGAATCTGCACGAGATGATCACGCGGAATTGAAGGGGGAAGTGACTGATGACGATGACTTCGAAGAATTCAACTACTTCGTTATTTCAGGTTTGAAATTTCGTCGCCTATATTCCAACACGCCGGGATCGGAGCTTTAGCGACGACCCGGATTCCGCAGGGAGCCACTCATTGCGGAATCCGGGTCGTCGCCTAAGGCTCCGATCCCGGCGTGTTGGAATATAGGCGACGAAATTTCAAACCTGAAATAACGAAGTAGTTGAATTCTTCGAAGTCATCGTCATCAGTCACTTCCCCCTTCAATTC
>JANXVV010000432.1 GCA_025351525.1 Humisphaera sp.
TCCTTCCCATGCGTTTGGACTGAAGAAATGCATGGGCGGGACGCCCATGCCACCACGTCCACTCAATTCACTTTAAATCCCCGGCTTGGGGCACGATCTTCGTGCCGATGTCTTCACCGCGCATCACTCGCGCGATGTTCCCCGGCGTTTTCAAATTAAACACCACCAGCGGAATTTTCCGCTCCATGCACAGCGTGATCGCCGTCAGATCCATCACCTTCAATTGTTTTTCCAGCACTTCCGGGTAGCTGACGTTGTGATACAGCTTGGCATTCTTGTTTTTCTTTGGATCCGAATCGTAGATGCCGTCAACTTTGGTGGCTTTCAGCAGCACATCGGCGGCGATCTCGGTGGCGCGGAGGGCGGCGCAGGTGTCGGTGGTGAAAAAAGGATTGCCCGTGCCCGCCGCCAGAATGAGCGCGCGGCCTTTTTCCAGATGCCGCACGGCGCGACGGCGAACGAACGGTTCGGCCACCGTCTGCACGTTGATCGCCGACTGCACCCGCGTCGGTTGCCCCATTTTCTCCATCGTCTCCTGCAGCGCCACCGCGTTCAGCACCGTCGCCAGCATTCCCATGTAGTCGGCGGTGGCGCGGGGAATGTTGCCATCTTCGGCGAACGTCGCCCCGCGAATGAAATTGCCGCCCCCCACCACGATCGCCAATTCGACGCCCATCTTCGCCACGTCCACGCATTGCCGGGCGATGTTTTCCAATTCGGTGGCTTCGATGCCGAAGCCGCCTTCGTGGCAAAAGCCTTCGCCGCTGATTTTCAAAAGGACGCGCTTGTAGATCGGTTTGCTCAGTTCTGAATGAGAGTCGGACATGTATTTGAGTTTATAAGGGAGACAATAAAACTGCAATCTTGGGTGGCACCGGCCGGGCCACAGTTGGTCTAACCGAAGCGATTGTCGAATTCGCCATGGGATCCAATCCACACCCACGAAATCGAATTGCCATCGCGCTTTCCCACCGCCCGTACCGAAAGCGACACGCGCACCGACCAGAGTTGATCGTGCCCTGCTAGCTTTTTAAACCGAAGCGAATTGTGAGACGGTTCTGTCGCAAACAGGCGGTAAGCCCGCTGTGCCGCCTGCCGGTCAGTCTTGCTCAGCGCCCTAAGCCCACGCCGGAAACTCGGCGTCACCTTTGAAATCAAAGTTTATCCACGTCTAAAGGCTCGCTGCCTTCCGCCAATGCCGAACGGACAAACTCATCGAGCCTCGGCCGTGGTCGTGCGTCGGCGATCGTCCGCTCCCATGCTTCATCGTCATGCTTAGCCAGCAGAAACCGCGCAAAATTTGCGACCTCCGCCTGCTCCGTCTCGGGCAGTTGTTCACAAATGCTCAAAAGATCCCGTGTCTCGGTGCTCATAGCTCTATTTTACGATGACGCGCGCGGCATTTCCAGAAGATCCGCTTCTCGATGGCACGACCGCTAAACAAATACACGCACTCATTCCAGCACGCTGGCCCCCGCCGTCGCAGTCGTGGCAAAGATGCCGGGCTCGATACCGTATTTCTGCTTGTACGTTTCCCGAAGATGCCCCGTGAGCATCTCCACGCTGCGGGGTTGGCAGAGGGCGACGATGCAGCCGCCAAACCCACCGCCGGTCATTCGCGCCCCGTAGACGCCGCGAACGTTCATCGCCTCGGCTGCCAGAAAATCCAGCTCGGGGCAGCTCACCTGATAATCATCGCGCAGGGATTGATGGCTCTGCACCATCAGTTCACCCACCCGCTCGTAACGCTGTTGATCCAGTGCCTGGCCCGCTTCAACACACCGCGCGTTTTCCCCGACGATGTGCCGGCAACGGCGGAGAATCACCTCGTCCAGTTTTCCCGCCGCGGACTCAATCTGTCTGCACGTCACATCCCGCAGGGCGCGGATCGACGGATATTCCTTCTGAAAAAACGCGACCCCGTCCTCGCATTGCCGTCGTCGTTCGGCATACGCGCTGCCGGTCAATTCGTGCTTGACCATGCTGTTGCAGATGACGACCCGCAAATCCTTCGGATCGATCGATACATACTGCTTGGTCAAGGCGCGACAGTCGAACAGCGTGGCTTTGCCGGCCTGGGCGGTGGACACGATCATCTGATCCATGATGCCGCAGGGCACTTGCGAAAACTCATGCTCGGCCCTCTGGCAGATCAGGGCCAGCCGCATCGGATCCATCGTCTGACCGACCAGCGTAAGAAAGCAGAATGCGGTGGAGACCTCGATGGCCGCGCTGCTGGACAGGCCTCCGCCCACGGGAAGGTTGTTGGTGTAGAGCGCTTCCATGCCGCAGAGGGGGATGCCCGCGCCAAGCAGTTCCGCCGCCACGCCGCGACCGTAGTTGGCCCACGCCGGCTCGCCGCGCCGAATTTTTTCCTGCACCGAAAATTCGACGATGGAATCGGAAAAAACGGTGGAGGCCAGTCGCACCTTTCCATCCTCGCGGGCACGACAGGCGACGAGCACCTGCGGCTCGATGGCCATCGGACAGACGAACCCGTCGTTGTAGTCCGTGTGCTCGCCGATCAGATTCACCCGCCCCGGCGCGCGAATGATGTGAAGGCGTCCGCCGGACCCGAAGATTCGGATGAACTGCTCCTTCAGATCAACATATGGCGCGCTCATGTTGTGGAATGTAAAGGTGGCTTACCTGCCGGTCAAGGTAGCGAATTTGACCTTCATTGATGGCAGGATCCTCTTCGCGGTGAATACGCCGGGGACTGGAATGAGCTGTAAGAGCGCTTCTCAGCGAATCGTCTGAATGGAGCCTGCCGCGCTGCCCGCAGTCGATTCAAGCATTGTGGTAGGATGGTGGTTTGGACGTGTCTCCCAGGCGTTTTCAATTCAAAAACATGGGCAAGACGCCCATCACCCCCTACTTCACCAGTCGCACGGTCCCCACATTGTGAACGGTCACGGTGTAAGACCCTACGTTGTTGTTCCACTCGTATTGATCCATGGTTCCGATAAACAAGCGCGTCGCGCCGGACGGAACCACGAACTGCTGCACCGACCCATCGTCGCGGCGACCGTCCCCGATGAAAAAGACCTGCCCGACCAGCGGTGAGAGACTCTGGAAGTTCCGGCTCTGCTGCGTGGAAAAATCCAGGGTCGACGGAATCATGCCGGATCGTGCCGGATCGCCCGAGCTGAGATAGACCCCCATCACCGCGTTGATCGGGGCATAGCAATCGCTTTTACCGTTTTCCGCGCCGGCCAGATTGTCGGTGATCCAACCGGTGTTTCCGTCCGGGGTGTACATCTGAGTCGTGTAAAAATTGTTAGCACCGCCGGTGACGGAATCGAAAGTCATGCGTGTGCCGGGGGTGACGTGGATCGCCCCCGCCGCTGCTGGGGATTGAGCGGGACTATTGGCGTTTCCGGCGTAGTCTGGGTTGTTGTGCGGATTGATGGGATTGGCAACCGTGCCGGTCGGACTACCCGCCAGCCAGGGATTGCTTGTGGCGGGAATGGACATGACCGACA
>JANXVV010000460.1 GCA_025351525.1 Humisphaera sp.
CCGAGACCTGTGGCTTTCGGCCAAGCCGGCACAGGTCTCGGGGTACCGCGACCTGTGGCACCCGACCGCTATGCGGAAGTTATTTCGAGGCGGTTTCTAAGTTCCGAGAGCCTCGCTTAATCCAAATCATCCGGAATCTCATCGAGATCCCGATACGTACGCGGCCGACGACCCGGTGACGGGACCAACGGTTCCTCATCCGACTCTTCGAGAATCAACTGATGCCGATCGCTCGAGCCGGTAACCACCGTCGACTCGGGAATCAGCGTCTCGATCTTCTCCACCTTTTCCGCACGCGCGGATCGGCGGGGTGCTTTGGGAACCGGAGCGGCCTTCTCGGCGGTTGCCTTTTTCGCACGGCCCTTCGGTTTCGCCGCGACCGTCGCAGCAGCAGCCGTGCTCTTGCGCTTACGGCCGCCTTTCACGGGCTTGGCCTTCTCTTCCGTTTCGATCGCGGGAACTTCAACGACGATCTCCGGCACCACCGGCTCACGCGATTCGACGACTTCATCGCGCTCGGGCCGACGTGTCTTTTCGACGGATTCCACGCGAGATTCGTCTCGCGACGGCTCGAACGAAGCCTGCGCGTCACTCGACGAACCTTCTTCCCTGCTCTCGGAACCGCCCTCCTGGCCTTCCGTCGGGAACATCGCCTGCTGCCCACCCTGCTGATCGGAGGCTTCGTTCGGATTCATCCCATCGCGATTCCGATTGCGCCCCCGACCGCGCCCGCCTCGGCGACGACGGCGACGACGCTGCCCATCGCCACCCTCTTCCTGCACATCCTGCTCGTTCACCGCCTCGCCTTCCCGCTGAGGTTCGCCCTGCGGAGGCTGTTGCGGCGGACGCTGCGGTTGATTCTGATTCTGTCGAGCCGGTTGATTTTGCGGGGGACGCTGGGGTTGATTCTGACCCGGTCGAACCGGTTGATTTTGCGGCGAACGTTGCGGTTGACCTTGCGCGGGACGACGCGAATCGTTCGATGATTCCTGCCGCTGATCCGGGCGTTGATCGCGACGCGGATCGGGCCGCTGCTGACTGCCCCCGTCGCGACGAGGATCATTCCGTTGATCGGCCTGTTGCTCACCCTGTGGGTTGTTCTGCTGATTATTACGCTGATCGTCGCGCGGTTGATTGCGCAGATCGGGCCGTTGATCCCGGCGGTTGTCCTGACGCTGATCGTTCCGTTGATCGCGCCGCGGCTCGTGGCGATTCGCACCCTGCGATTCACGATTTTGGCCGGGCCGCGGCCTCTCCTCTTCCTGCTCTTCATCGTCGCCGAGATCCACATCGTTGTCGGTGAAGTTGCTGTACGATTCCGGCCGTTCATCCCGGCGGGGTTGCGCGGGCGTATTCGGCTTGACCGTCAATGGCACATGCGTGGATTCCTCCTCGCGCGTTTCCTCCCGCTCATCCACCGCTTCCTCGCCGCGATCCAGATCGAATTTTTCCTCCAGCGGTTCGGCCTCTCGGCGACGGCCCTGGTTCGCCTGCGGACGACGATCGCCGCGCGGATCATTTCGACCCGCCCGGGCAACAGTCGGTTTACCCGCATGCGCAGGCCGACCCGCCGGCGGCGCGCCCGCTTCGGGGATCATCCCCAGCTCGGGCAGGTACACTTTCCCATCGCGGGAATCGTACAATTCCAGCTTCGCTTCATCCAACGCCAACGACTGATCCGTGCGAACCATCACCGGCTTATTCGTCTCATATTCCAGATTGGCCAGTGCCGCCCGCTTGCGATTTTGCAGGTAATATCCAGCCACGGGATTGACGGCCAGCTCGACGCGCACCACGCGCTCATCATGAGCCGCGATCGTCAACCGGCGCATCACGTCGAGGCTCATGCTCTCCGGCGTCTTGACCAGACCGGCCCCTTTGCAATGCGGGCAATCGGAGTAGATCGATCGCTTCAGGCTTGGCCGCATGCGTTGGCGGGTCATTTCGATGATCCCGAAATCGCTCATCCGCAGCACTTTGGTTTTAGCGCGGTCGTTCTTGAATTTCTCGTGCAGCTTCTCTTCCAATTCACGGCGATGGCGCTCGAAGCGCAGATCGATGAAGTCGCAGATGATCACGCCGCCCAGATCGCGCAGCCGCAACTGGCGGGGGATTTCCTCGGCGGCTTCCATGTCGGTTTTGAAAGCCGTCGTCTCCGCGTCAGAATGGTCGCGAAACTTACCGCTGTTGATGTCGATCGCGACAACCGCCTCCGTCGAATCGATCACCAGCGACCCACCGCCCGGCAACGGAACATGACGGCTGTGCATCAACTCGATGTCTTTTTCAATGTCGTACTTGTGGAACAGCGGGATCGGCCCGTCGTAAAATTCCACCTTGTCTTTCGCGCGCGGATTCGCCAGCTTGATCACGTCGCGGACGCGCTTGGCGACATCCTCGTTGTCAACCACGATCGTTTCGATATCCGGGCTGTAAACATCCCGCACGGTACGCGACACCAGATCGCCTTCCGTATACAACTCCATCGGTCCGGGACCGCTTTCAAGCTGCTTTTCGATCATCTGCCAGAGGCGGGTCAGATAGACGAAGTCGCGCTGAATCTCGGCCTTGGTCTTCCCGATGCCGGCGGTGCGGATGATGAAACCCACATCCTTCGGCGGTTGCAGACCATCCAGAATCTGCCGCAACCGGCGACGCTCCTCATCGTCCTCGATCTTCTTGGAGACGCCCTTGTTGGCCATGCCGGGCATCATCACCAGAATGCGGCCCGGAATGGACAGATAGCTGCTGAGCGTGGGGCCTTTGGTGCCGATCCCTTCTTTGATGATCTGCACGATGATCTCATCGCCGCGACGCAGGCAGCGCTGGATCGGGGGGCGATCGCGCCGGGCCATCTTACGACCCACGGATTCTTGGATGTCCTCGCCCTTGCGCCCGAAATAGGTGGGCATCAGGTCCGAGATATGCAGGAAGCCATTCCGCCCCAATCCGAAATCGACGAAGGCCGCCTGGATCGACGCCTCGACGTTGGTGATGCGGCCTTTGTAGATGTTTCCGACGTGGGAGGTGGAGCTGGAACGCTCCATGTAAAGCTCTTCGAGCTTCCCGTCTTCGACGAGGGCGATTCGGCATTCCTCGCCCTCGGAGACGTTGATCAGCATTTCTTTTGGCATCAGGTCCGTTGTCCGTTGTCAGTCGTCAGTTGCAGGGTCATCAAATCCGGCGACGCGCACGCGCGGTCGACCACGGACCACTGACCACGGACAACGGACAGAACTGTGTTCATTAAAAAGCTTCCGGGATGATCTTCCGCGTTTCTTCGCGCAGGAAGTGCATCACCTGTCGTTCGCTGTCAAAACTCATCACCTTGCGGGCGACCTGCTTGGCGTGCTCGTACGTGGTCGAGCGGATGATCTTTTTGACTTCCGGAATATCGGGGCCGTTCATCGAGAACGTCGTCAGCCCGAGTCCCAGCAGCAAAAGAGTGTACAGCGGTTCGCCCGCCATTTCACCACACACGCTCACCGAGATGTCGTTGCGCTGCCCGGTGCGGATCACATCGCGGATCAATTTCAGCACCGCCGGGTGCGCCGGGCAGAACAGCCCGGCGACTTTTTCATTCGTCCGATCCACCGCCAGGGTGTATTGCACGAGATCATTTGTGCCGATCGAAAAGAAGTTTACTTCCTTGGCAAACTGATCCGCCATGATCGCCGCCGACGGCACCTCGATCATCATGCCCACCGGAATATCCCGGCGGAAAGGCAAGCCCTCATCCTCCAAATCCTCCATCACATCATTCAACACCATCCGAGCCTGTCGAAGCTCCATCAGCGTGCTGATCATCGGGAACATGATGCGGACGTCGCCGTGTACGCTAGCCCGCATGATCGCACGCAATTGGCGCTTGAACATGGGGATATCGTGCAGGCACATGCGGATGGAGCGCTCGCCGAGGAAAGGATTGCGCTCCGGATTCTGCAACTGCTGCTGGGTGTATTTGTCCGCGCCAAGATCGAGGGTGCGGATGACCATCGGTCGCCCGCCGTTGCGCTGCAGCACGTCGACATAGGCGTCGTAGTGATCTTCCTCGGTCGGTTCGGTCTGCCGGGTGAGGTAGAGAAATTCGGTGCGGTACAGGCCGATGCCTTCGGCACCCTTGGTGAGTGCATCGGTGACATCTTCCGGCGACTCGATGTTGGCCTGCATGCAGACCACGTGACCGTCCAGGGTTTCACCGGGGAGGTTCGCCAATTCGCGCAGCTCGCGATCGAGCACGATCAGCTTTTCGCGATACTCGGCGTGCTCGGCAAGTTGGTCGGCATCCGGGTTGACGATGACCACGCCGCGGTTGCCGTCGATGATGACCGTGTCGCCGCCGCTCACTTCAGAGGTGATATTACCGAGGCCCACCACCGCCGGAATCCCCATCGCTCGCGCGACAATCGCCGTATGACTGGTGCGGCCACCGGCATCGGTTGCAAAGCCGCGCACGTGCTGCCGATCGAGCAATGCGGTTTGGCTGGGCAGCATATCGTGGGCGATCACGACGACATCCTGCGTGAGATGAGCCAGATTTTCATGCTTTTGACCGATCAGGTTGTGCAGCACCCGCCGTTCGATGTCGTAGATATCCTTGACGCGGTCGGACATGTATTTGTCGGCCATCGCGAGAAAGGCGTTGGCGTATTTTCGCATCACGGTGGAGACAGCGTATTCCGCGGTGGCGTGATGATCGCGAATTTCGGCGATGACCTGGTTGACGATGGTCTTGTCGCCGAGCAAACCCAGATGCACCCCGAAGATCCCGCCGATCTCCTTGCCATACTTCACGGTGACCTCGTCGCGCTGGTCGGTCAGTTGGGCGACGCTTTTGATGATCGCCTGATCGAAGCGATCGATCTCGAAGGGAACCTGTGTGGCATCGACCTGGCGTTTGGGAATGACCAGATCTTCCGCGTCGAGCACAATCGCCGTGCAGACGACCACTCCGGGGGAAACACCGATGCCTTTCTTGATTTCCATGGTTGTGAAATAGTTGCCAGTTGTTAGTTGCCAGTTGCCAGTGAATACGAAAGTCTGCATTTCACCGGCAACTGGCAACTAACAACTAACCACTTCTTCTCCCTTCACTCTTCCTCGCCAAACTTACCTTCGACCAACTCCGCGAGTTTTTTAACGGCGGCTTCGGCGTCCTCACCGGTGGCGTCGATCTGCAGCGGGGTGCCTTCGACGGCTGCCAGAATAATCATCTGCATTACACTCTTCCCGTCCGCGTCTTCCGGCTCGGGACCGCCTTTATGTACCTTTACCTCGCTCTGAAACTGGTTGGCGATGTCCACAAACTGCATTGCCGGGCGCGCGTGCAGACCCAGCTTGTTACAGATGATCACTTCTCGATGGGCCATTCGTCATTGCTCAATTCAATGCGTCGCCGGGTCGTCAATCGCGGACTCACTCGAAGTGCAGTGCAATCGGTTGCAATACCCTGCGAAAAATTCGCGATTCACAACCGGGCGGTTCGCTTTATTTACCTTGGTCGGCCTCGTCGAATAAATCCACGATGGCTTCGCGGGTGGTGCTTTGACGGAGGAACTTCCTGAACATGTCCTTTTGCAGATTGCTGAAGACGATGTTCATCGCCTGCAAGTGCTGCTGAGGCTGATTCTCCGGACTTAAGAGCAGAACGATGCTGTAGACCGGTTGATGATCGAGCGCGGCGAAATCGATGCCCGCCTCGCTGCGACCGACGGTGCCGGCCATCTGTTTTACTTTGGGATGCTTGGCGTGCGGAACCGCCACACCCTTGCCAAAACCCGTCGAACCGTTCTGTTCACGCTTGATCAACGCGGCGACCACTTCATCCACCGCATCCGCCGGCAATGAGCCGGCAGTCGACAGCGAGGTCACTAATTCGCGGATCGCCCCGTCGCGATCCGTCGCCTTCACATTGGCGACAATCGCCTCGGAGATGATAAACTCACGCAACTTCATCCTGAAACCCTTTCACAGAGGACCGCCCTGCCTCGGGCCATTGGCGATCGGTTCGGGATGATTCTCCCGTTTTGATCTCAAATTGCAAATGAGTCTTTTGAAAAACTGGTGGCTCGGGCGTCTCGCCCACACTTTTTGGCCGAAGAAATGCATGGGCGAGACGCCCATGCCACCTTATTCAAAACATCCAATATTAGAAATTTGGCATTGTCCCTCCGTCGGAATCCTCAATCCCTCACCGGTTCCGAATGCATGTCGCGCTTGTCATCCCCCACATCGTGCTTGCGATTTTTGACCTTCTTCTTGTGATCGCTCAACACCCGTTCCAATTTATCCACGCAGGCATCCATGCAGGCATAGGCATCCCCTTCCTCGTGGTGGGCGATGAACATGTTCTTGTGTTCCCCGTGGACGATGACTTCGACCCGAACCTTGTCCTTGCCGGCGTCGAAGATCACCTCGATCTCCTGAATCCGATCGTAATATCGGGTCAGCTTGGTGGCCTTCTGCTCCGCGAACGATTTCATCGCGGGGGTAATCTCCATATGACGAGAGGCTACGGTCACAATCACGTTTCATCTCCTTTCATCCAGTACGCAGGCAAAACCGGCGTTCCGAATGATGTTGTAAACCCCCAACCGACCATGATTCATTCGACCAAACTCCCCTGTTGACGATTATTTTTTGATATTCTGATGGTTCTTTGCCAGTGATTAAAAAAAAGCTTGGCCGCAAAGCTGCAAAGAGCAAAGGCGGACGCAAAGAATTCAATTCCTGATTTCTTCTTTGCGATTCTTTGCTCTCTTTGCTCTCTTTGCGACTTTGCGCTCGCATTTAATTTTTTTCACCGCAGTGTACAGCTGAGTAACCAAAATTCCGAAACGGTTCTAACGTTTAAAGATGCACATCCAACTTTCACCATAACTCAAAACGTCGATTCCCACCGCTGACAAAATACGCATTCGATCCATGAACATCTCTCGCCGCGCATGACTCAGGCCGCTTCCATCGCCCGGTCTCGAACCGTTTCCGGGTCGATCACCCCGCCGCTGACCAGCATTCGCATCGCCTGCTCGACGGTTAAGGGGAGTTCGACCACCGATTCCCGCGGCACCACCAGCACATAGCCGCTGAACGCCGTGGGGCTGGAAGGAACGAACACGGTAATCATGTCGGCGCCCAGTGATTCATTCAATGGCCGCAGCCCGGAACCGGTCACCAGACCGATGGACCAGATTCCCTTCGCATGGGGCTCGACCGCCACCACCCGGGCGCTGGCGAACTGACTGCCCTTCTCCGCGAGCAGAAAATCGGTCACCTGTTTGACCGCCGGGTAGATCGCCCGGATCAACGGCACCCGCAGCACCGCCCGCTCGGCCAATCGCCAGGCGGTTCGACCGATCAGGTTGCCCGCCAGTAACCCGACAAGATAGACCACCAGCACCGCCAGCGCCACGCCCGTTACCTGCACATACCACGCGATCTCGGTGGAACCGACCGCCAGTTCAGGTCGATGGGTGACCCAGTTCGGCGCGTTGCTCAATCGTGCGGTGGTCGCCGCCAGCCGCCGCAAGCCGATGATGATATAGAAGCCGAGCGAACCCCAGAGGAACTCCCAAACTTTGAGAAGCAACCAGAGGGTGATGAGGGTGGGCATGAGCGCCGCAAGCCCGCGCAGAAAAAATCGGCGGAAGTCCTGGGAGAAATTGTCGTGGGAAAAGTCGGGAGGCGAATACACCGCGCGAATACTCGCGGCCATCTTGCCCTGCCCCGCCCCGTTCAAAGCCGCGCCTGGGTTACCAGGCGGATTGGAATCGCTCACATTCACCAGAACCTCAATCGCTTCCGGATCGACGATCGATCCTGAAAGCCCAAGCCGCTTCGCTATCGTGGTTGGTTCTCGGCAAGGGCTTTCTGCAGCGGCGGAAATTACACGCCATCGCCCGAAAGTGCAACCGAGTCACGCCTGTAAAAAAACCCCGGGCATGCCCGGGGCTATGTAGGGGGAGGAGAGGTTCTTTACCGCAAGATCATTTTGCGAAAGCCGGATGATCCTGTCTGCCGGCGGACTCCACATACGCCATCAGATCCAAAATCTCATTTTTCGTGAACGTATTGACCAGTCCCTCCGGCATCGGTGATAGATTCGACAACGCGCGGGATTTCAGATCGGCCTTCTTTACCGTCACCTTTTCCGGCGCGAGGGGATTCGGTTGCAGAACGATCTTGTCGTCACTCTCCTCCATCACCCGACCTTCAAACACATCGCCATTCTTCAAACGCAGCGTTGTGTTTTTGTACTGGTCCGAGATGACCTTTGAGGGTTCGATGATCGATTCGAGAATATCATGCCGTTTAAATCGGCTGGCGACGGCGGTCATGTCCGGCCCGGCCGCTCCGCCTTCGTTGCCGAAGCGGTGACACGCCAGACACTGCGCTGCTTCGAACATCGCCTTGCCGTGCTGGAAATTGCGGCCTTTGCTCACCTGATCCATCGCCGGTTCCAGGTCGGCCATCTTCCATTCCTTCACCACCGCTCGCGGTTTAGCCGGCTTCTTCACCGGCTTGGGCCCCGGCGGCGCATAAGCCCCCAACACGCTCGCCAGCGATTTCTGCTCCTCCGCATTCAGCGTCGCCTTCGCATCCCCGTGAAAGTTCCCCAGAAACCGCGGGAAACTCGAACCATCCGCATACGCCCGCCCCGCATCATCAAACCACTGCGTCACGAAAGCCGGATGCTGAATGTTCGAGCGGTCCTTCGTCCACCAACTGAAATACTCGCGGCGAAGCGCTTCGGTCCAACCGGTTTTGATCGTCCGTAAGTGCATCACATACTCAATCTGCTCTTCCTGCGTTTTTGCGGCGGCCAACCGCTTCACCGTTTTGGCGACCGCATCCGGCGCATCCAGCGCGAGCAAAATCTGAAACAATTCGCGATTGAGATGTTCACTTTTCGCCGGGAATATCGGGTCGAGCTCGGCGATGATCGGCTTTGCCAGTTCCGCCGACGGTTTGCCCTGACGGCTGATGCTCACCTCAATCACCCTCAGTTTTTCAAGCTGCTGCGTCTCATCCAACGAAGCCATCGGAAATTTCGCCAGGCTGTTCAGAACATCCGCCTGCGCTTCGGACCCACCCAGTCGCGCCAATGCGAGCAACCCGGTCAATGCCGCTTCCGGATTCCGCTCGGTCACCGCGCGCGATCGCCATTGATCGACCGGTTGAGTCTCGATGGCGATTCTTGCCGCGTAGCGAATGAACCGATCCGCGTGGCCCAACTGCGGCCATGCCGCATCGACCGCCTTCGCATTCGGCTTGCCTTGGAATGTCTCCAACTGATGCCGCAACGCACGAGCTTCACTGCCGGCGGCATCATGCAGATCGACAGCCGCCGTTGACTCGCTTCCTTCATAACTCACCCGATACAGAATCGCCTGCGTGTTGCGACCGCCGACCGTGAAGTACATCGCCCCGTCTTCACCGATCAGCACATCCGTCAGATTCAACGGCGTTTTACCGGCGATCTCGTGCAGGGATTTCGGGGCCAGAAAGTTTTCCCAGGTCGCCTTGTAACTCGACCCGTTCGGCTCCATATGCGCGGCGATCAATCGACCGTAGGTCCAGTCCAAAATATAAAACGCCTTCTGATACTTCGCCGGGAACTTCGCCCCGCTGCCGAACACCACACCGGTCGGGCAACCGAGCCCGATGTTGACCGTCGCGGGCAGGCTGTCGAAATAATATTCCGGCCATTTTCCCGCCCCTTCGCGGAAACCGGTATCCCCACCGCTGATCGCATGGAACACCCGAATCGGTCGATACCACGGCGTGCCCCAGTCCCATTCCATGTCGCTGTCGAACCCGAACAATTCACCATCCGAATTAAACGCGATGTCATATGTGTTTCGCTGACCGCTGGCGAACAGCTCGAGGTTCTGCCCGTTTTCATCCAGTCGAACGACATACCCGCCCGGCGGCTTCTTGCCGGCACCAAAACCGTTGCCGTCTTCCGCGCGGGGCAACACCAGATCATCCTGATAATTCCGGTGCGGCGAAGTCGCCAGGCGATCCTCCGGCACCCCCGTGAAATTTCCGCAGACGATATACAACTTTTTATCCGGCCCGAGCACGATCGCGTGCGCACCGTGTTCTCCGGCACCATGTTCCCATTCGCGCAGAAATTCGACGCTGTCGTAATTGTCATCGTTCTTCGTCGATCGCAAGCGGAACAATCCGAACACGCCGGTCCCCTCTTTATTCTTCCCGAATCCGTTGACGTAAAGACTGTCGAACGCAAACAACATTCCCATCGTCTCGCTGACCGGCAGCTTCATGTCTTCCTGCTGCGCTACCTGTCCATCTTTAATCGTGACCCGCGTCACCGCCTGCCCGCGCTGCCCACCCAGCAGCAAACGGCCCTTCGGATCTTTGGCCATCGAAATCCACGAGCCATTGATTTTCGGGTCGGCTTTCAAAAGCATTTCAACCTTGAATCCCGGCAACGTCTGCAACTGATCGGCTTCCGATTCCGCAGCCTTCACCTTTTTAGCAGGGGCATGCGCGCCACCCGGATCGATCGCCATCACAACGGGCGCCGCCATCAAGACCGCTCCCATCCAAAGGCAGGAAAACCCACGAATCCAACGGCTGTCAAAACATTCCCGGCGTTTCAGAATTGGCATAAGTAAAGTCCTTGCGTTTCGGATCCATTCAAAAATTCGCGAAGTAAAGAGAGTAGCCTTTAATCCGCCCGGCGTTGAAAGTTTTTTCGACCGCAATATACAACACGAGTCGCACGGGCATTTCGACTCCAATCCTTCTCGACCACAACTATTCGCCGTTGATTTAACAGCTTCAAAGATTTGCATTTTTCGCTTGACCTCCCCCGCCCGTTAGGGTAATGTTTCCACGAACAATCTCCGAACCTCCGATGACAGCATTTTCGGTTCGATTTTCCCGAAGGAGTTCGCTATGAATCTCACGCCTCGTCAATTGGATGTAATCGTCGCCATTCGCAACTATCGCCATCTGCATGGCATCGCCCCCACGATGCAGGAATTGGCGGATCAACTTGGCACGAGCAAGGTGACCATCTTCGAGCACGTCGGCGCGCTCGAAAAGAAGCGGGTGCTTCGTCGCGATAAACACAAGGCGCGCTCGCTGGAAATTGTTGGCGAGGGCCGGTTGCCCGATGAAGACCGCGCGACCAAACTGCCGTTGCTGGGAAATATCGCGGCCGGTTCACCTATCGAAGCAGTCGAAAATCGCGAAGAAATCGATCTGGAAACCCTGTTCCATTCCACCAAAGGCGTTTACGTTCTGCGCGTGCGCGGTGAGTCGATGATCGAAGACCATCTCTGTGATGGAGACTATGTGGTCATCGAACGTCGTGAGACCGCCCGCAATGGCGAACAGGTCGTCGCCCTGCTCGACAGCGGCGAAGCGACTTTAAAGCGATTTTATAAAGAGGGCAGCAAGATTCGCCTACAGCCCGCCAACAGCACGATGGAGCCTCGGATCGTCAACGCCAATGAATGTCGGATCCAGGGAGTGGTGATTGGGGTGTTGAGGACGTATCACGCGTAGGAAAATCAGAAATCAGAAAAAAATCTGAAGGAAGAAAAGCGGAAATTAAAAGCGGCTGCTATTCTTCCATGAAGCTATCAAAAGTGAAATCTTGTGAGAACGCCCATGGAACTTGTTCCATGGGAATTTGCCGTTGTGTACCGCACTGCTTTGGTATTTTCCGCGACACATTGCTTCGTTCGTTGACACAATTGACATGGCAAGTCGCCTCTTGGACCCATTTCAATCTTTGATTTTTCCCCTTTCGATTTTTTTCCGATTTCGTATTTCTGATTTGCATCCTCCCTCCGTCCACCGCCCAAAGTGTCCAACCTGTGGATAAGCTGTTCCCACCTGAACGCGCACTAGAATAAGTTAAAAATTCCCGCTACCGTCTAAACCTTGTCTTTATCGTTTCTTAGAAGAATCCGCATCAGCCGATCCACCACATTTAGCGGAGAAAGCGTTGACGAACACCAGATATGGTGTATAACTCGATTTGCAGCCTGAACCGATGAAGTCTCCCCCAACGGGGCATCGATAGGCTGCTCAAATCAGGTTTACGGCACATGAGTTGTTCCTTCGTGCCGGGGATCAGATGCCATCGAATTGTCCCCGCCGTGCGGAGCAGGCGGACGCAGCATAAACCAGCGGTTGACGCTCTTCGACGTGAAGCAGGAGGCTTCCCCGAATCCCCCGTCAACCCCAGGCCGAGAATGCGCACGCATGGCAATTCTGTGTGACTCCCAAATTCGCGAACTCATCGGCATCGAACCATTCGAGCAAAACGTCAAGCGGCCCGGCAAGGTCAGCTACGGCGTCTCCAGCTACGGTTACGATATTCGCGTCGGCAGCATCTTTAAAATCTTCACCAACGTCAATTCGGAGATCATCGATCCAAAACGGTTCTCGGAACACTCGTTCGTGACCGTCGACACGGCTGTCACCGGCAAGGATCACGTGCTGATCCCGCCCAACTCCTTCGCGCTCTGCGAAACGGTCGAATACGTCTCCATCCCCCGCGAGGTATTGGCAATCTGCGTCGGCAAAAGCACCTACGCCCGTTGCGGGATCATCGTCAACGTGACGCCGATCGAGCCCGAATGGCGCGGTAAGATCACGCTTGAAATCAGCAACACGACCCCCCTGCCGGCCAAGATCTACGCTAATGAGGGGATCGCCCAGTTGCTGTTTTTCAAGGGGGACCGCACCTGTACCGTCAGTTACGCAGACAAGAACGGCAAATACCAGGATCAACCGGGACTGACGCTGCCTAAAGTCGACTAATTAATTTAATTCTCATTCACCTCTCGCACG
>JANXVV010000482.1 GCA_025351525.1 Humisphaera sp.
CACGATTTTTGATTATTTAGCCGTCTCGCTTGCGAAGCTCGTCCGGCGGGATGCGTTCGGAGACGCGCCTCGCAAGCGAGACGGCTAAATAATGCGGGGGTTATAGGATTGGAGTCCGCGGTTCGCTTCGGTAGAATACGATCGAACATTCTCCGACCGTGCGGAGTGCATTTGTGAGCATCATCGATTCACACCTTTGGCGGAACACCTGTGGCCGACAGCCGATTTGAAGCACTTCGCGAAAATATCAGATCCGTTTTTTTTGGTCATCCGCATGCGGTCGACCAACTGCTCATTGGCCTTCTGGCGCGCGGCCACGTCCTGATCGAAGACGTACCCGGCGTCGGGAAGACCGTTCTGGCGCGGGCGCTGGCCCGCAGCATCGACTGCAAATTCAGCCGTATTCAACTGACGCCGGATTTGTTGCCGAGCGACGTGCTGGGCGTTTCGATTTTCAACCATCAGACGCAGGGATTCGAGTTCAAACCCGGACCCATTTTTGCGAACATCGTTTTGGCTGATGAGATCAACCGCACCACGCCGCGCACGCAGTCGGCGTTGCTCGAGGCGATGGCCGAGCAGCAGGTGAGCGTCGAAAATCAAACCCTCACGCTCGAACGGCCCTTCATGCTGGTGGCGACTCAAAATCCGTTCGAGTTTGAAGGAACCTATTATCTGCCGGAAAATCAGCTCGACCGGTTTCTCCTCCGTATCGCGCTGGGTTACCCGGATCGGGCTTCGGAGCATCGGATTCTGACGGTGCAACCTGGCCGGACGAGATTGGAAGATTTAAAGCCGGTGATGACGTCGAAGGATGTGATCGAGTTGCAGAACCATGTCACGCAGGTGCGATTGGACACGTCGATCGTCGACTACATTCTCGATCTCGTCGAAGCCACGAGAACGGCGGAACCGCTGCATCTGGGTGTTTCCCCGCGCGGGGCTTTGGCATTGACGGCCGCCTGCCAGGCCACGGCATTGCTGCGGGGTCGCGATTACGTGCTGCCCGATGATGTCAAAGAATTGGTCATCCCGGTTTTCGCGCACCGCGTCATCAGTAAAACGTATCTCAATAACGGCGACGGGCAATCGACGGCCCGCATCCTGAAAAACATTCTGGATCAGGTGCCATCGCCACGATGAAGAACCTTCGCAGCATGGGCTACCGGCCCATCTTTTAATTTAAAAAAATACATGGGCTGGTAGCCCATGCCACGAATGTACTCAGGGAATTCTGATGCCGAAGAATTCAAAATCCGAAGTGAGCAGCTTGCTGCGGGTTCGGCCCTCCAACCAGTTTTCGCTCAACGGTTGGATGTTCATCGCGCTGATTCTGTTTATGGTGATGGCGGCGGTGAACAGCCAGGCGAATCTGCTGTTCGGCGTTGCGGGGTTGATGATGGGGGTGATGCTCGTCAGCATTTCGATCAGCCGTCTGGTGCTGTTGAGGCTTCGAGTCGCGCGGGTGATGCCCGACCATGCCATCGTGGGCCGTCGCATGACGGTGACGTATGAGATCACCAATGAAAAACGATTTTGGCCCAGTTTTTCCGTGACCGTCGCGGAGACCGACGGGGCCAAAACTTTCACCCGGCCACCGGTGGCATACATGCTGCACGCCGCACCGAAGACGACGGCCATCGTGCCGACTGAGTTGATCCCCAACCGCCGTGGATTGCACACTTTTAACCGCTATGAGGTATGGACGAGTTTTCCCTTCGGCTTCGTCAAGCGAACGTTGCATCGCGAGCAGAGTGATTCGATTCTGGTCTATCCGGCGATCGGCCAGGTCGACCCGAAACTGCTGCTTCGTTTCACGGCAGCCGAAAAAACCGGGGCGATGCTCCGCCCGCGTCGCGGCGGCACCGATGAATTTTACGGCGTGAAAGAATATCGCCGCGGTGAAAATCCCCGCTGGATTCACTGGAAGCGCAGTGCCCGCACGGGCGTGCTGGTTACCAAAGAGATGACGGTGGTCGCGCCGCCGCGCATCGTGTTGCTGGTCGATACGTTTCAAAAAGGATCGACGGTTGAAGAAGCGGTGTGGGTGGAAAAAGCGATTGCCATGGCGGGCTCGCTGGCAAGTCATGCTTTGGAAACGGGATTGATGGTCGGACTGCTTGCCTGGTCGGATGAATGGATTTGCTTGCCGCCCCTTCGCGGCAAGCGGCATCGCCGGGATGTGATGGCTGCGCTGGCCAGGCTTCCCGTCAACAATACCCACGGTTCGGATCGTCTGATTGAGCGCGCGGGTGAGTTGCAAAAGATCGGCACGACCCTTGTGCTGCTCACGCCGCAGGACATGCAGGCGGGCAGGACCGAACAAGTGCGCGGGGCGATGGTGGTGTTGTCGCCGATGACGGCACTGGGCCGGGCATCGTTCACGTTCGACCCGGCGGTGGATTTTTTTTAGCGGCTGTGCCGAAGGCACGCGATTTCTTGCGATTCAGTAAAAAAAGCGTGCTTTCGGCACAGCCGCTGAAAAATTTCGGGGCTTGATGATTTGATGAACGCCACGATCCGGTGCGTTGACGAATTAAACCATGTACGACATCCGCCAATTCAAACCCGTCATCTACCTGATTGTCCTTCTGGGCTTCAGCGGCTTTGCGATCGCCGCCGAAGATCCCTGGCTGTGGGTCTTCTCCTTCAGCATCTCGGGCTTGAATGGCTGGTTGGTGTGGAAGAAAAAATTCACGCCCATGCCGCGGTGGGTCGCCAACGGGGTGACCCTTTTCGCGTTCACCTACGTCGCCCAGCACGTCTTTCGCGGCACCAACACGGAGAGTTTGCTCATCGGTCAGTTTCTCGTGCTGCTGCAGCTCATCAAACTGTTCGAGCAGCGCGCGAATCGGGATTACGCGCAGTTGCTGGTGCTGAGTTGGCTGCTCATGGTCTCCGCCGCCATCAGCACCGCGAGCCTTGGATTCGCCATTCTATTTTTCTGGCACCTCGTTTTGCTGCTCTACGGGTGCCTGCTGTATCACTTGAAAGTGGAAACCGATCGCGCGCGGGCCGCTCAGACTCTGCCGGATGAAAAGACCAACGCCGCCACTTTTCGGCAGGATCAGCGCTATCTCTCCCGGTCGATGCGGCGACTCACGGCGCTGGTGTCATTGGTCTCACTCGCGTGCGCGGTCGTCGTGTTTCTCTTTGCGCCGCGCGGCACCGGGGCTGGAATGTTTGGCCGCCTGCAACTTCGCCAGCCGGAAGTGCTACAGGGATTCAGCGATGAAGTGCAGTTCAATCAGGTGGCGAAGATCACCGTGAATACCACTCCCGTGGCGACGGTGCGGGTGGAGCATAAGGGCAAGCTCGTTTCCACCGGATCGATCTGGCTGCGCGGGGCGACGTTCGATCGGTACGGGCAGGGAAAAAATAGCGAGTGGCATTGGATGCGGCAGGCCGCGCCATCGTCTGAAAAAACGATCGGGGTCGACGATGCCTTCATCAGTCCGATCGCGCCCGCACTGGACGAATGGCGGCAGAAGTTTCGGCTGGAACCGATCGGTTCGAGGGGAATGTTCGCGCTGGCCGGAATTCGTTCGATGCGCCCGAAGCGCGAGGTGAAGATCGCTTATCATTTCACCGATGAGACGATGCAGCGCACCGACGAGCTGAATCTTCCGATCGAATACACGGTCATCTCGAACAATGTGCTGACGCCGCCCGATCGCCAGTTGGCACCGGCGGGCAGCGAAATTTCCGACGAGGTGGTTGCCTTCGCGCGCGACCCGGAAGTCACCGGTCTTGCTAATGAGCAGACCCTGGCGCGTGTCAGCGCGGGGTATATCACCGATGATGATGAACGCATCGCCCGAAGCATCGAGCGGTATTTTAAGAGCCGTTTTACCTACAGCTTGGATTTGACGGAGTCGTCGGAATTGTTCGAGGGGAAGGATCCGCTGGCGGTTTTCGTCAGTCAAACCAAGCGGGGTCACTGCGAATATTTTGCCGGTGCGATGACGCTTGCCTGTCAGAGCCTTGGGTTGCGGGCGCGGATGGTCACCGGTTTCACGACGGATGAATACAACAGCTACAGCGAGATTTTTCAGGTTCGCCAATCTCATGCCCATGCCTGGGTTGAAGTGCTGACGACGAATCACGGCTGGGTTTCCTTCGATCCCACCAGTGGCCGCGAACTTCCACCGAATGAATCCACCAGCGCATGGCAAAATGCCAAGCACGTGTTTGAATGGCTGGAATTCAAGTGGGGCACTTCGGTGGTGGCCTATGACGGGATCAATCGCGACAACCTGATTCAGAAGCTCGATATCTCGCTGGTGAACAGTGCGAATCGCTACCCAATGAGAGTTAGACGTTTCAGTCGTTGGTGGGAGCGGTTGATGGATCGCGCGGAATTCTGGACGATCTCGACCAAGCTGCTGGCCGGGGTGATCTCGATCATGGTGTTGGGAATTCTCGGGTTCGTCGGGTGGTTCATTTACGAGCGATTCCGCATGCGTCGGCGGGCCGCCAAGATCGGGCTGGATGCACTGCCGATGACCGAGCAACTCCGGTTGGCCAAACAACTCGGGTTTTACGAGGAGATGATGGAAGTGCTGCGAAGTAGGCGGATCGCCCGCCCGCGGCATCTCACCCCGCGGGAATTCACGCAGACATTGACTTA
Source organism: Humisphaera sp. (assembly GCA_025351525.1). Lineage (GTDB taxonomy): Bacteria > Planctomycetota > Phycisphaerae > Tepidisphaerales > Tepidisphaeraceae > JANXVV01. Next base: position 4,631 of record JANXVV010000482.1, read on the forward strand.
TCTGCCGACGGATGCTTTTGACACCGTCGACCGCCTGACCCGGATTTTTTACCGCATTCGTTACGGCGGGGTCAGTATCCAACCCGCCCAGCAACGCCGTCTTGCCAATGTCGTCAGTCGACTGGCCGATTCGCTGCCCCCCATGCGCGAGTGATCGTCTTTTCGATTAGCGGTGCGCCGGAGGCACACGTTTTTTTAAGACTGCCAGGACGAGAATCTAAACTCCCTGTTATCATTCCCCCATGACCTCCGCCATCATCCTCTCCATCGGTGACGAACTCGTCCTCGGCCAGACCGTCGACACCAACTCCGCCTGGCTCAGCCGACAACTGGCGACGATCGGCGTTCGCATCGCTGCCCACGCCACGGTGCCCGACGATCAACCGTCTATCGAACGCGCAATCCGATCGGCGACCGTCAACTGTGACTTGTTAATTATCTCCGGCGGACTCGGGCCGACGGAGGACGATCTCACCCGTCAGGCGCTGGCCGGTGTGTTGGGGATGCCGTTGGAAACGGACGATGACGCGCTAAAAACACTCGCCGCGTTCTTCGTCAATCTCAAGCGGGAAATGGCCGGCAGCAACAGGATTCAGGCGATGCGCCCGCGCGGCACGACGATGATCGAAAACACCTGCGGCACCGCTCCCGGCATTGCGGCGATGTTCGGCGAATGCCGTATTTTCGTGGTGCCTGGCGTGCCGAAGGAGATGAAGGC
>JANXVV010000530.1 GCA_025351525.1 Humisphaera sp.
CGTGCCTTCGGCACAGCCGCTAAAAAAATCACATCCCATTCCGATGAGCCGTCGCGGTGAAAATCCGCATTTTCTTATCGGACGACCCTCAAATCCCCGCGAGCCTCACTTGCACGTTCGATCGGTCCGACGTATTGAGAGTAATTAATGCGGGGATGTGTCACCGTGACGGGACTGCCGGGAAATTGCGCATGAAATTCATCGAAACCAATATCGACGGCTGCCTGGTCATCGAACCGGACCGCTTTGACGACGAACGAGGTTACTTCTCGAAGATCTGGGATCATCACGAGTTCATCCGGCACGGTCTCAGCACCGACTTCGCGCAGTTCAACCTCGCCTATAACCACAAAGCCGGCACGCTTCGCGGCATGCATTTTCAAGCCGCCCCGAACGAAGAAGTGAAACTGGTCCGATGCACTCGCGGGGCGGTCTACGATGTCATCATCGATCTCCGCCCGAACTCACCGACCTATCTGAAATGGTCCGGCGTCGAGCTGTCGCAGGACAATTACAACACCTACTACGTCCCCAAAGGCTGCGCACACGGCTACATTACGCTGACCGACAAAGCCGAAGTGACCTACAACGTCTCCGCCCCCTACGCCCCGCAGTCGGCCAGAGGCGTGCGGTGGAACGACCCGGCTTTCGGCATCAAATGGCCCATCGAACCCTCGGTGGTCAACCCGCGCGACAACACCTATCCGGATTTTACGGCGGCTCTCGTCGCGCGATAAAACCAGAGTGCCATGAAACCGATTCAAACCATCCGCATCGATCACGTCCAGATCAACGTGACCGACATCACCCGCGCCCGCCAATTTTATGGCGGGTTACTGGGCCTGTCCGAAACCCCCCGCCCCGACAGCTTCGATTTCGGCGGCTGCTGGTATCGCATCGGTGACGTCGATCTGCATCTGGTCATTCGCGATCCGGAACCGTTGAGCGCGCGGCACTTTTGCCTGTGGGTCGCCGATGTTCACGCCGCCGCCCAATCGATCGAGGCGGGGGGATACCCGGTGACCTGGGATGCGAAATACAAAATAAACGGCGTCGGGCGTTTCTTCGTTTTCGATGACGATCAAAACCGCATCGAAGTCCAAGGCTCGGACGGCACCGGCACGTCGCGATGGGGTTGACTCAACCGTCACGCCGGGAGTGGAGCCACAGGCGACACCCCGGATTCCTCACCGACGCCCGAACCCGAAATCCCCAATCTTTTCCAGATTTTTTCTTCCACTGCTTGCAATTCCCTCCAATCATTTCCACAATGCACATGCAACTTTTTGTCGAGAATCAAAGGATTGATCGTCGGCCGATGGACTGGCCGATAGACCGATGGGTGGCCGGCGAAATCTTCGCCGGCCGTCACGGGTCGTTGACGTGAATCATTCGGGCCTCAGGCTCAAGGACGGGCGGACATGGACAGCTTCATCATCCACGGTGGGAATCGTCTCAAAGGTAAAATCGAGATCTCCGGCAGCAAAAACTCCGCGCTGCCCATTCTTGCCGCCTGTCTGATGGCCGAGGGAAAGACGGTGCTCAAAGGGGTGCCGCGCCTGTCCGACCTCGACTCCATGGCCAAACTCATCGGCGAACTGGGCTGCGATGTGTTCCGCCATGAATCCGGCGCCACCCTCGGCGACGGCCCGGCGCTCAACGGGAATCTCGATCTTCAAGTCACCGATGAATCCATGTGCGAGGCCCGCTACGACATCGTCAAAACGATGCGGGCTTCCATCTGCGTGCTGGGGCCTTTGCTTGCCAAGCGCGGCAGGGCGATCGTTTCGATCCCCGGCGGATGTGCCATCGGCGATCGACCCGTCGATCTGCACGTGCGCGGGTTGCAGAAGCTCGGGGCGGAATTCCGCACCGAGAACGGCAACATCATCGGGGAAGTGCGCGGCCGGTTGAAAGGCTGCCGTATGTATCTCGGCGGGGCGCAGGGTCCAACCGTCCTCGGCACGATCAACGTCATGTGCGCCGCCGCATTGGCCGAGGGGCAAACCGTTCTCGTCGGCGCGGCCTGCGAACCGGAAGTGGTCGACTGCGCCGATCTCCTCAACAAAATGGGCGCGAAAATCACCGGCCATGGCACCCCGGAAATCCGCATCGAAGGCGTCGACAAACTGATCGGTTGCGAACATCGCATCATCCCCGACCGCATCGAATGCGGCACCTTCATGATCGCCGCCGCCATCACCAACGGCGAACTTGAACTGAAGCACTGCAACCTCGATCACCTCATCGCCGTCGTCGATCGCATGGATGAAGTGGGCATCAAAACCTCCCGTGAAAACGGCACCATTCACTGCTCTTCCGCAAGGCGGTTGAACGCGGTGGAGATGACCACGCAGCCATACCCCGGTTTCCCGACGGACCTCCAGGCCCAACTCATGGCGTTGCTCTGCCTGGCCGACGGCATGAGCGTCATCACTGAGCGCATCTTCCCCGACCGCTTCCTCCACGTCGGCGAACTCAACCGCATGGGCGCCCGCATCCGCAAGGAAGGCGCGACGGCGGTCGTGCAAGGCGTGAAGGAACTGCAAGGCGCCAGCGTGATGGCAAGCGACCTGCGCGCCTCAGCGGCACTGGTGCTGGCCGGCTTGGTCGCCAAGGGCACCACGCGAATCGATCGGGTCTACCACATCGATCGCGGCTATGAAAAGATCGAGCAGAAGCTGCGGGCGGTGGGGGCGGATATTGAGAGGGTGAAGGAACGGTAAATCGCCTTTCGGCGTAGGCCGCGTATCTGCTTCGGAATGGACCGCGCGTGCGGGAGTAGTTGCACGGGAGCATAGAGCCACCGTTCGATTGTTGCTTACCTCTGGCCCCGTAGCATAGGGTAGGGCGATGATTCTTGGCAATTTAATGACTGGGTAAACGTTGACCGGTCAAATTTTGAGCGATTCACGCAAGCAACGGTCCGCACCCGGTTAAACACGGCAACGGCTTTCTTGATCCAAGGGTAAAATAAAACCAGCGGAGCGATGTAACCTGCTTTTATTTCAACAGGTTGTCACTTATTCCCTCGCCATCCGATCGCG
>JANXVV010000531.1 GCA_025351525.1 Humisphaera sp.
TGGTGATGAGGGGATGCAACGTCTATGTTTTTGGCAAAAGCCGATTGAGTGCCGCCGGTGAGGGCACCGGCGGCACTTGAGAAATTCCGCATGTCCGGTTCCCGTAAAACCATCGCCCTCCTCGTCGAGACTTCTAACGACTACGCGCGCGGGCTTTTGCACGGAATCGTGGCTTACGTGCGCGAGCATCGGCCCTGGTCCACCTATCTGGCCGAGCATGGCCGGGGCGACGCTCCGCCGACCTGGCTGGCAAGTTGGTCGGGGGATGGGATCATCGCCCGGATCGAAAATCCCCGCATCGCCAAAGCCGTCCGCGCCTGTGGGGTGCCGACCGTCGACCTGTCCGCCGCCGCTTTGGTCCCCAACATTCCGATCGTCGAAACAGACAATGCCGCCATCGCCACGCTTGCCTTCGAGCATCTGAAAGAGCGCGGTTTCAAGCATTTTGCCTACTATGGCGACGATCAATACAACTGGTCCCGCTATCGTGGCGACCAGTTTCAGGCGCGTGTCCGACAGGCCGGCGGACACGCCCACACATTGAGTTGCAACATCGGTCATCGCACCGATGACGGCTGGACCGAAGAGATGGCGCAGCTGACTTTGTGGATCAAGGAACTTCCAAAACCCGTGGGCATCATGGCCTGCTTTGACATTGTCGGCCGCCAGGTGCTGGAAGCCTGCCGTCTGGCCAATGCCGCCGTGCCGGACGAAGTGGCGGTCATCGGCGTGGACAACGACGAGTTGCTCTGCGAATTAGCCGACCCACCGCTCAGCAGCGTTGCGCCGGACACGCACCAAACCGGTTACCTGGCTGCATCGCTTTTAGACAAAATGATGAGCGGACATCTCGTCGATCCGGTAGAACACCTGATCGAGCCGCTGGGGGTCATCGTCCGGGAATCGTCAGACGTGTTGGCGATCGAGGATCAGGAGGTGTCGCAGGCCATCCGATATATTCGGACGCGGGCGTGCGAGGGAATCAACGTGTCTGACGTGATGGCCGGAGCGCCGGTGAGCCGCCGGAAGCTGGAGGCGAGGTTCAAGAAGTTGATTGGCCGCACGCCCCATGATGAAATTGACCGGGTGCGTTTGAACCGGGTGAAAGAGTTGTTGAGGGAGACCAGTCTACCGTTGGCCGAGATCGCCCAGCGGGCGGGGTTTGAGCACGTTGAGTATTTGAGCGTGGTTTTCAAGAAGAAAGTCGGGATGCCCCCGAGCGACTATCGGCGGAAACATCCGCAATGAGTAGGCCAACGTCCGGTCCCCTCCACCCGGTACTCCGGGGGGAGGGTTAGGGTGAGGGGTCTTGTCTTTTTCTTTAGCCGAATCGAAAAATCGCACCGATTCCTGCGACGAAGAGAAGACCTCTCACCCTGGCCCTCCCCCCATGAGTGTATCGGGGGAGGGGACCGGACGAAGGCCTGCAGCGATGAGTCGTATTATCGCAGCCGACCGGTAAAATGACCGAAGATGAAATCTATGAGCAAGCCGTCCGACTCGCGAAATCACAATCACCGCCGCAGCGAGGGCAAAATCCTCGCCGCGGAACTCGCGATGTTGAGCGCGGCGGAACCCTTGGCATCTCCTGCCCCGGCCAAATCAGCCACGCCACCGCTGAACCTTGAAATTCCCGTTCCCTCGGTCGATCCCACCCTGGCGACCCGCCCGGAGTTCATCAACCGCGAAATAAGCTGGCTCGAGTTCAATCGCCGGGTGCTGCATGAGGCCACCGACACGCGCAATCCGCTGCTCGAGCGCGTGAAGTTCCTGGAGATTTTCACGAGCAATCTGGACGAATTCGTGATGAAGCGCGTCGGGGGATTGCGCCGGCAGATCACCGCCGGGGTGGTCGGCCAGACCTCCAACGGATTGACTCCGCAACAGCAGTTGATGGCGATTCGGCAAGCGGTCCTGCCCATGCTCCAGCAGCAGGCGGAAATCTTCGCCAAATCCATCCGGCCCGCCCTTTCGCAAAACGGCATCCAACTGCTCGAGTGGATCGATGTCCCCACCGAGCAGCGCGAGGCGGCACGGAAATTTTTTCGCGCCAGCATCTTTCCGATCCTGACCCCGCTGGCGGTCGACCCGGGACACCCGTTCCCGTTCATCTCCAATCTGTCCGACTCGCTCGGCGTGATTCTCTCCCACCCGAACCACGATGAACGCCTCTTCGCCCGCATCAAAGTTCCCGAAACGCTCCCGCGCTGGATCCGCCTCGGCAGCGCCGATACCGGCGGGCAGTTCATCTTCGTGCGCGTGCTCGACATCGTGAAAGCCAATCTGCAGGATCTGTTTCCGGAGATGACGGTGGTGGCGGTGATGCCCTTCCGCCTCACCCGCAACGCCGATATCGAGCGCGATGATGAGGATGCCGAGGACTTGATCGAGCTGGTGGAGGAAGAGCTGCGCGCCCGCCGATTTGCCAAGGTCGTTCGGCTGGAGCACGGGCCGAATCCCAACCCGTGGATTCTTAAATTTCTCATGCAGGAATTGGGCCTGAACGATCTGGATGTCTTCGAGCTGGCCGGTGAATTGGACTACGGCGACCTTCGCACCGTGAGCGATTTGTCGCTCCCGAAACTGCGCTTCGAGCCGTGGACGCCGGTATTGCCGCCGAGCATGGCGGATGATGAGGGGGATATTTTCAGCCTCATCCGCGCCGGGGATATTCTGGTGCATCATCCCTACGAAAGCTTCAATCACAGCGTGCAGCGTTTCGTCGAAGCCGCCGCCGCCGACCCGAAGGTGCTGGCGATCAAGATGACCGTCTATCGCACCGGCGATGACAGCCCGTTCATCCACACGCTGATCCGCGCCGCCGAGGAACGCAAGCAGGTCGTCTGCCTGGTCGAGCTGAAAGCCCGCTTCGATGAAGAGCGGAATATCCTCCTCGCCCAGGCCCTCGAAAAAGCCGGCGTCCACGTCGTGTACGGCATCATGGGTCTGAAGACCCACACCAAAACCACGCTTGTCGTCCGTCAGGATCCCGATGGCATCCGCTGCTACGCGCACGTCGGTACGGGCAACTACAACGTAGGCACCGCGAAGCTCTACACCGATCTGGGCCTGTTCACCTGCGACCCGGGAATCACCGAAGATCTGGTCGGTTTGTTCCACTATCTGACCGGCCGCTCGCTGAAGAAAGACTATCGCAAACTGCTGGTGGCCCCGGTCACGATGAAGCACCGTTTTCTGGAAATGATCGAGCGGGAAACCACCCTTGCGAACGCGGGTCGACCTGGCCGGATCATCGCCAAGATGAACAGTCTGGCCGACAATGAAATCTCCCACGCGCTCTACACCGCCAGCCAGGCCGGCGTGGACATCGACCTGATCGTCCGCGGCGTCTGCACGCTTCGCCCCGGCGTGCCCGGCGTCAGTGAGCGCATCCGCGTCATCAGCGTGATCGGCCGATTTCTCGAACACTCCCGCATTTTCTACTTTCAGAACGGCGCCCAGAATCCGCTGGATGCCGAGTACTACATCGGTTCCGCCGACTGGATGTACCGCAACCTGGAAGCGCGGGTCGAGGCGGTGGTGCCGATCGAGGATCACGTGCAGCGGGAGAAGTTGTGGGGCATCCTGCAGATCATGTTGCACGACCGCCGACAGGCCTGGGAGATGCACGCCGATGGCACCTACGTTCAGCGGATTCCGGATGATCCGGAGAATCAGATCGGCACGCAGCAGATGCTGATGGACATCGCCCGGCCCCGCACGGCGCTGAGGTTGACGACTCCGACGCCGTTCGTGCAGGTGTGAAGCCAATGTTACATAATGTTACATAATGTTACGTTTGTAAGCATTCGTATTTGCGTCGGTGGGGCTGAAACGGGGCAATATCCCAGTTGTGGCAATATTACGATATTTGATGACGCGTTCACACGTTTGACGGAACCGCTGAGTGGTAAAAACCACGCCGGGATCGGCGCCTTAGGAACGGGTTGCAAATAACTTCCCGGTTTTCAACGGTGCGGGGTGCCACAGGTCGCGGTACTCCGAGACCTGTGTCTTTCGGCCAAGCCTGCACA
>JANXVV010000532.1 GCA_025351525.1 Humisphaera sp.
TCGGAGTACCGCGACCTGTGGCACCCAAACGGTTTGCGAAAGTTTTTGTGGGCCGGTTCCTAGGCCTCATCCGGCCCGCTCCCGCCCCAGGGATTGCAACGGCAGATTCGCTTGACCGCCCGCCATCCCCCGCGCCACGAACCATACCGTTCAATCGCATCCATCGCGTATTGGCTGCAAGTCGGGTGAAATCGGCATTGCCCGCCCATGAATCGCCCGAGCGTTATTCGGTACAGCAAAACGAGGTGGACCAGAAGCCACTGCATCGCACTACTGTACACGACATTGTCATTTGATGTTCCGGTTGCCTCCGCCCGGTACTCCGGGGGGAAGGTTAGGGTGAGCCGGTTTCAGCGAACACCTTTTGAAGCCCGTCGACTTCTCCCAACTCGGACAGGCGATGCGCAGGGTGCCACAGGTTGCGGTACTCCGAGACCTGTGCTTGCTCGGTGGCTTAAGACACAGGTCTCGGAGTACCGCGACCTGTGGCACCCACCCTGGACGCGGAAGTTATTGCGGCCCTGTTCCCAATCGAAAAATGCGAAGCCCTTGAATCCGCCAACGAGGATCATTGCGCTTTCTCAACCTCCGCTCCAAACACATAGGTTGGGCCAAACATATTCGAGGTAAAGATCACCAGCTTTTGGTCGGGGCTGAATCGGACATTGGGTTCCAGTTTATAGTTGTGACGCGACATGTTGACGAGCCGTTCCGAATGCAGCACACCGGGTTGGATCAGGCCTTTGTCGTTCACGCCTGAATTGCGGATCAGTTCGGGGCGGAATAGTTCGATCCATTGTCCATCGTTTGCCTTGGCGACTTGGCCGGGGTCGCCCCCGTCGCCGCACAGCAGGCGCTCGTCATCGGCGACATTGAAATGGATCGACCACTCGTTGCGCTCCAGGTGATATCGGCTCCTGATGCCGGTATCGGGTTGGTAGCTCGCCAGGAAAAAATCCTCTCCCTTCGGCGTCTGCAGGTCGTACCAGATCGTCTTGCCGTTCAAGCCCCAGAACTCGTGACCGGCGATTTCCATCGCCATCGTCCGTTGGTGAATGAGCCGGTTTTGCGAGCCATCGGTTTGGATCGTCCAGATCCGGTCGACTTTATGCCAGGGGCCCTCATGGCAATACATCAGCAGCGCGGGATCGGTGGGGGAGAACAGAAGATGGCCGATCCAGTCCGTGCTGTGAAGCAGCGTCGTCAACTTCCCGGTTTCCAGATTGACGGTGAATAGCACCAGCGGCAACTGGGCCGCCAGTCGCTTCTCCATCATCTGACCCTTGTTCAAAGGCTGCACCAACGGCCCCGACTGGCCGGGTGGATTGACGCGATTTGCGCCGTAGTCGGTTCCGCCGGTGCCTTCGATATAGGTGCCGGCGGCGAGCGTTTCATCGGCATTCACTGTCGAAACAGTGGCCCGATCGGGCAGCGTCGCCAGCGTTTTGACGTCGCCGGTGTCGATGTTCGCCGAATAGATCGCCCGCTCCGGGGGCTTGGTGAAAAAGAGCGTTCGGCTCTTTTTCCCAACCACCATCGCCCTGGCCGGTGCCGCGACCAGAAGCCGGGTTTTGCGGCTCGACAGGTTCAGCACGTGAATGCCATCGGGCGCGCTGTAGACCATGTCGCCGCCATCGGGCGCATAGGCATTGACGTTGAAATAGAATCCCCGGGAATCGGGTTCCGGCGTGAGACGGTGGATACGATGTCCGGTAGCCGGGTCGATCCAGACATCGGGAACATCTGCGGGTGTCGTGACGGACGGCGCGGTGGTGGTCGATGCGGTCTTTGCCGCTACGTTCTGGCCGGAGGCGATCCCCGCACTGAGCATTCCAACAGCCCATGCGGCCAGCACGAACCCAACGGATCCACCGCTCCAAATGAATTTCAGGTTGCTCACAGGACCGCCTCCGATTCGATAAAACTTCGATGAATGAATGGTAGGCGTAGTGAACCAGAAACGGGGAAAGATTTACCGATTATTCAGCCGTCTCGCTTGCGAGGCGCGCAGAGAGAAATCAAAACCATTTAAGCATAGAGAGTCCATCGCAGCCACGCCACAACCAAAACAGAGGGAACCGCGAAGTCGCGAAAGCGCGAAGTGGAACGCGAAGAAATCAAAATGAATTTCCTTCGGGTTCGGCTTCGCGCTTTCGCGATTTCGCGGTTGCTATCTTCTTTCGGCGAGAAGATTTCGATCGACTGAAATGCGGAGACTCGTTCGACATTCAAAACGTGTATGAAGTCAAGGTGACAAGAGATAGCGTCGCGCGGCTGTGCCGTCAACAAAATTCCTTGCCATTTTCGAGTGGAACCGGGAATCGAATCGGGGGCCAGTGATTGGGCATCAGACAGTATTTGAGCAATCCCACCCCGGCACGTGCTCGGCCGCATCGGCCTGCAGATGGGCGAACGCCTCATCATCCGACGGCTTGTCAAACAGCTTCATCCGCCCGTTGACCCGGTTGAGCACATGCTGAATCATTCCCCCGACGCCAACCCGGGCAATTCTCGGCATTCTCGCAGAATATCGACCCGCAGCCGGGCATTCAATGATGAGTGTCCCCTTTCCTTAGGCCGAGGCTGCCGCCCACGGCTATTATTCAAGAGAACCGTTACACCGAAGTGCGAACAGCTCTCATTCGCTGGTGAATACCGTGTCTCGATCGTGGAAAACGTAACATTATGTAACATTATGTAACATTTACTCCCCCTCGTGCTGCTCTGCACCGCCAGGAATCGCCCGTCTCCTGCGAACTTCCGATCCATCCGCTCTGTCGCGGAATGTTTTTTCATTTCGGGTAGAATCACCGGCATGAAAGACTTGACCCCGAAGCAGGTGGTGGCGGAACTGGATAAGTACATCATTGGGCAGGCCGAGGCCAAACGGGCGGTGGCGGTGGCGCTGCGGAATCGATGGCGGCGGCAGCAGTTGACTGATTCGGATCTGCGCGAGGCGACGACGGGGAAAAATATTCTGATGATCGGGCCGACCGGTGTCGGCAAGACCGAGATCGCGAGGCGGTTGGCGTCGCTGACGGGCGCGCCGTTCATCAAGGTGGAGGCGACCAAATATACCGAGGTGGGATATCATGGCCGCGATGTGGAATCGATGATCCGCGATCTGCTCGACACCTCCATCGCGCTGGTTCGCGAGGAGATGACGGCGGCGGTGAAGGAACCGGCAGAGGGGCACGTGGAGGATCGGTTGATCGACCTGCTGCTCGGTGAATCCCCCTCTTCCGATTTTGGCGATGAGGAGATCAAGGAGAAGCGAAAGCATACGCGGGAGAAGCTGCGCGCTCAGCTCAAGGCGGGTGATTTGGAAGAGCGGGATGTGGAATTGCAGGTGGAGCATCGGGCGACGGCCATCGGCATCCTCGGCAATGCGGGGATGCAGATGGATGTGGAGATGGAATCGATGATCGAGAAGATGATGCCGTCGAAGAAAGAGACGCGGCGGGCCAGCGTGAAGGATGCGCGGAAAATTCTGTTCGCGCAGGAGGCGGATAAGTTGATCGATCGGGACAAGATTTACGAGGCGGCGATCGACCGGGTCGAGCAATCGGGGATCGTGTTTCTCGATGAACTGGACAAGATCGCCGGGCCGGACAGTAAGAACGGTCCCGATGTTTCACGGCAGGGGGTGCAGCGCGATCTGCTGCCGATCGTCGAGGGCAGCACGGTCATCACCAAGTACGGGCCGGTGAAAACCGATCATATTTTATTCATCGCCGCCGGAGCGTTTCACAGTAGCAAACCGAGCGATCTGATGCCGGAGTTGCAGGGCCGTTTCCCGATTCGGGTCGAGTTGACGGATCTGAGCAAGGAGGATTTCGTCCGCATTCTGCGCGAGCCGCGAAACTCATTGACTAAGCAGACGGTCGCGCTGCTGGCGACGGAAGGGCTGGAGGTGGAGTTCAGCGATGAGGCGGTGGATGAGATGGCGAAGATTGCCTATGACGTGAATCGCCGAACCCAGAATATCGGGGCACGGCGGCTGTATACGATCCTGGAAAAAGTGTTCGAGGCGGTCAGTTTCGAGGCCCCGGATCTAGCGGAGAAGAAAGTGAAAGTGACTCGGGCCATGGTGCAGGAACGACTGGGGGAGATCGTGAAGGATGAGGATTTAAGTAAGTTTATCCTTTGAGTTTGATAGGGTGGCCGCCAGCTCGAATCATTCACCACGAAAGCACGAAGAACACGAGGAAACGCTTTGATGGCAGGTGTTTCAAGCTGATCCAAACGTGGTTCAAGATGGCGCAGGTTGCGCGGATCACGAAGCATAACGCTCGATTTTTTTCGTGCTCTTCGTGCTTTCGTGGTGAGATTGAATTATCCGGTCTAGGGTACGCGCCACGTCAGTTCATCCACGTCCCCCTTCAGGCCGACGACGCGGAAGGCCACGGCGATCTTTCGCACGGCCGAGTCGGCCATCACCGGCCCGTAGAGCAATCGACGGCCATCGGCAACCACTTCGATCCGATGGCCCACCACCGCGATATGCACCCGGCCAAACCGCCGAATGCCGATCGCCGGCTTAAACTCATGCGTAAAATTAGGCCCGCCGGTGCGGGTCACCTGAATCGCGCCGGAGTCCAGGAATGCGATGGCCGCTACCAGAGTCACAGGCTCCCTGCTTCTGTCCAAGACGACGATCCAAAAGGATTTGGCGAAGTCGGAGTCTATATTTCCATCCGATGGAGTGACATTGAACCTGAGCGACAGGTCAAGATCGGCGACGGGTGGCCCGAGCATCAGACTCAAGTATTGAGCCGTGGGCGACTCTACTTTCAAACGGTGACGTAAGGCGAACTCATTGGCCGCGAAGGTACCCCATTTCTTAAATTCGTCGCCATCCTTCCACTCGTCGGTCGGCAGGGCAATGATTTTTGCGGTGGCATCCGGGTAGGGATTCATGCGAAGTTGTTCGATCGGGTTCGGCAACAGTTCCTGGGGGAAGGCGTGGTAGGCGGCTATCGCCGTGTGAAGTAGCTCGGCGGCGTCATCACTCTTCCCGGCGGTCGGATATTGCCTGAGCAGATCGCGGGCCAATTCCAGCTTGAACGTGGCGACCGCCGCATCATAGGCCAGCCCGGCAAATTCTTCCCTTTCGAGCGGAGGGGTTTCTTTCAGGCTGTGCATTGCAAAGGCCAACCCATCCTCGAAGTGGCATTCCCGGCTGTTGATGAACGCCATCATCCCGAGCAGTGGGTAGTCCCGGTAGCCATGTTGCCAGGCATGCCATAGTGCCGTCTCGGCCAACGGTTGATCGTCCAGAAAGTTCGCGGCGGCAACGCGAAGGTCGTCGTCGTAAGCAGCCATCTTTCCCTTCGAGAGAAGGTAGCTGATATAGGCATTCCAGTACGGTTCCATGGTAATGCCGATCTTGGCAGGGGTGACCGTCACCTGCTTGATCTCGCCACCGGTCGGCTGGAAGGTGAGAGCTTGGTCGCTCTGTCGCGGGGCAAGGATTTGGGCGAAGCGCATCAATGGCTTGCCCTCGAGTTTCAGCAGTAGATCGCCGCGCTTGATGCCAAGCCGGGTAGCCTGCGAACCGGGGAACACTTTGGTGATGCGCAGCCCAAATACCGGAAGCGACTCGGCTTGCTGCGGAGTGAGGGCGGGTGCTTTGGCTAAGGCTGCCGTGTAGCGTTCGCGATAGATGTCTCCCGTGAGTCGCTCGCGCAGCGCTGGGAGGGTTGCCGACTCCTTCCATTCCATCGGATCACCGGCAGGCAGCGGCGGGGCGGAGTAGGGGTCATGGAAAGACTTCGTTGTTGCGGTACTGACGTCCGGTGGCTCGGCGGCGTGGAGGGCGGGGGATGAACATAGGATCAGGCCGACGGAAAGAAGGACTTTGAGCTTCATAGGGCGTTCCATCATTCTAACAACGCAGGAAGAAATACGGTCGAACCACAGAGAGCACAGAGACGCGCTCGACGAACAATGCGTCACGGTCAATCCGCAGTCACTTCTTTCCAGGTACACATGGACGTGGGATGAAAGGTCATGGCGTTTCTATCGAAGTCTTTGAAGACGGCCACGTGGGTGTCGTCGAAGAGGGCGTTGTTGCCGGCGTGGTGCATGCGGAAGCCGCCATCTTCACCGGGGAAGGCCAGCATACTCTCACCGAAATCATCGCGATCGCAGTCATCGGTTTTGTTGCTGCTGGTGCCGTAGGGACGCGGGTAGTAATGGCTCTGCGAATCGTCGCCGCTGAGGATGAATCGGGAGGCCATTCGGATATTGGATAGTTTCACGGAGTGCTGCTTATGCAGACCGGACCAGCGGGCGGTCATAAAGTAGTTGTTGTAGGTGGCGGGGAATGAAGGGCAGTTGTAGGCTTTAGAATCGGGGGAGACATAGTAGGGCATCAGCTTTTCCGTCCAACTCGCCCCCTTTTCATCCTCAGGGGAACCGGGTGGCCAGACGTGCCATCCCGACCAGTCCGGCAGCCAACCGTTGTTGCCGTTGGAGTACATCACCATCGCCACACCCAATTGCCTGAGCTGCGCGGCACACTTGATCTGGTTCGCCGCCTCGCGTGCCAGGCTCAATGCGGGCAGGAGCAGGGAGAGTAGAATTGATATGATTCCGATGACGATGAGCAGCTCGATCAACGTGAAGGCGCGGCGAGTTTGTACGCAGACCCATCGCATTTGAATTTTCCGGTCCCCTCCCGCCGGTACTCCGGGGGGAGGGTTAGGGGTCTTGCCATTTTCTTCCGCCGAGTCGAGAGGTGGAACGTCTTCTCCCCACGAAGAAAGACCCCTCACCCTAACCCTCCCCCCATGCGTACATGGGGGGAGGGGACCGGAAAGCCGAATGCGATAGCCCTCGATCTGCGGAGGAATGAAGTCGGATTCATGAGTATTCATGGCACCTGCGCTTTACCGCCAACTGCCTTCGATCCACACATACCCGCGTCCGCGCGGTTCGTAACGACCGGGAACCCAGACGGCTTCGTGGCGGGGGCGGCGATCCCAATGCCCGCCGAGCCAGTCCCAATGATTGCCGACGCGAACATAGTGGCCGTCGATCCAGACATGCTCGCGCGAAGGTGCGACCGAACGAACTTCGTACCGCGCTTCCGGTGGGCGCTCTTCGATAATCACTTCGCGGCGGGGACGCTCTTCCACGATCACCTCACGCGGACGGCGATCGTGAACCACGCAGCCGGTTAAACCGACCAATGGCAAAAGACCCAGGAAACCGAGAATATGTTTCGACATCGACTGGTTCATGTTTTCTCCATGCGGACCGTGTTTCTCGAACGTCGAAGAAGCTTGGCCCTCCGGGCCACCGCTAAACGAAGCGGTACGATGGTCGAGAGTCGTAGTCCGCTGTTTAGACCCGCCGACACGAGAAAGGTTTGGTTCTTGACGGAAGATGGTCACTTCCCGGCGACCAGCGCATAGAACCCGCCGCCGTCCGCTTTCAGATCTCCCCGGCTCGCAAGCTCTTCCCAGATTTCGCGACCGAATCCACTGGGTGGTTGTATCGCGACGATCTTCGCTCCGCCGCCGGTCAGCGGGCTATGGCCCAGTTTCGATTCATCATCCAACTGCGTCATTTTCATACGCTTTTTGAAGGCCTTGAGCGCCTTTTTCAGTTCTTCATCCGTACTGGGCATGGGAGAATCCTTTCGAGAAATAAATTGAACGTATCCTTCTTAGTTGCGTCGGTGCCGAAGGCGTTTATTTTTCAAACCGGCGTTCGACTTCTTTGACTTGCCGTGAGTGTATCACTTCCAGAGACGATCGAAAGGCGGACGGATGTCTGTTCGCCGAACCCGCCCGTTCGGCCCTGAACGATCCAGTGTCGATCGTCCGGACAGAAACCGGAAACGAGAAACCAGAAACGGGTCTTTTGAAAAACTGGTGGCATGGGCGTCTCGCCCATGTTTTTGACCGAGGAAATGCATGGGCGAGACGCCCATGCCACCTTTTTCAAAGCACCCAAATCAGAAATCAGAAAAAAGCTCGAAGGAGAGAATGCGGAAAGCTTGAAGCGAACGCCTTTTCAAGTTTTGCATTTCTAGGATCGTCGCGGATGAAACACCCACCGGCCGAGCCACTCGGTGCGGGTTGGCGGCATCGCGAAAGCGCAACTTCACCGTCCGGCCGCTCACCGACACCACCGACACCACCGACACCACCGACACCGCCGGCGCCAGCTGCGGCGAGGGCATCCGACGGATCGTGATTCCGAGGTTCACCTTCTGGGTATCCGTCACGCTCGTCGATGCCTGAATGGCCGCGTACAGCGGGCGCAGCAGCCCCACCAGCGCCGCCTTTATCGCGTTCTTCGTCATCGTCAGGCTTTTGGATTTCATCCCATCCGCCCGGGCCGCGTTGTAGGCCGCGACGAAATTCCCCGAAGCCGTCACCAGCAGCGCGGCCGCCGGCGCGGTCGTGTTATGGGTCCCCGGCGAAGCCACGATGATCGAACTGAAATTCGGACTGAACGTCGCGAGGCTGGAATCCTTGCCCCGCTCCCATAAAACCGCCTGCCGCGCGATCCAAATCCGGCCCGCCTTTATTCCATCACCAAGCGCGGAAAGTCTTCTGCGCAACGTAGAACGCCTTCTGCGGTCTGTGGAAAGATTTTTGCGGTTCGTCACGAGATCGTCGCGGCCCATGAGGAAACCATCCCGCCTGCCGTCACTATTCCTGGTGTCGCCGGGCATGCTCCGCAAGGGCCGCTTTTGCGTACAAGGGCAGTGCCAGGGCATTTCTGCACGCTAACGACTTGAGCTTGGCATGATCCGATACCTCATCGTCGCCAAGCCAGACAATCTCCAGACGGCGATGATCCTTTAACGCAATGTGGGTATAGTCGGCCGGCTCAGCCCAGTAGCAACTCTTGCAAATCGCGGGCTGTCTACCCTCCCGCCAATTGTCACAGTGCTCGCACGACCATGACTTCGACCGTTGACATGAACCGCAAAGAAGCATGTATTCTTGCAGTAAGCGGTCGCCCTCCGATAACTCCCCCGCAATCTGATATGGGACTCGATGGTCGATCTGGAGATACCTCGGCTCGTATGGCGTCGAACAAAGTTCGCACTTCGCCCCGAATTCCTTGATGAGCAGTTGTTTGAAACCTTTGGCAAATGCCCTGCGTCCCTGGAAGCGGTCCCCGCGAATGAGCGATGGATCGCCGAACGCATACACTGCCATTTGCCGGCCGGTCGTCCGCTTTCCCGTCGTTTTCGCCAGCGGGACACCTGCATCTTTCACATCTCGTGCCGCGCTCGCCGCGTCGGTCAGACCGTACACCGTTTCCAACTGCTCCGTTGAGACGGTTCCGTGCTTGAGGATGTGATTGACGAGCGTTTTCCCCCGCCTGGTCGTTACTTTTGCCACCGCAGCAAGCAGTTCGGCCGAGTAGTTGATTTTACCCATTCGAGCTTCTTAGAAGAGAAGCAGTTCTTCAGAAATGCTTTCCGGCTGAAGCAACATTCGCGGCAGACGTTCGATGCGAGTCAACAGGCGTTCGGAAATGTAGAGAGACTCATAGGTGACACCGTCGCGTCCCAACAGTGTCTCCTGGCTGGATCTCCCGGCCTTTACCTCAAACAGCCTTAACTGCAATGAGTCAGAGAGTCGCTGCCCATAGACCTTGTCTCCGACGCGCCCGTCATATGAAATGATGAGGGAAAGGTCGCGCTTTACCAGCATCTGCAATCCATCGCGGAATTCATCGAAACTCATTCCCCTCACGTATCGGTTGTCGCGCTCGCCACTCGTCCCTTGATAGGGTGGGTCGAGGTAAACGACATCGCGGGTATCCGCATCGCGGAGGGTGTCGAGGTAGCCGGCGTTTAATACGCGCGTCCTGCCCGCAAAAATCCTT
Source organism: Humisphaera sp. (assembly GCA_025351525.1). Lineage (GTDB taxonomy): Bacteria > Planctomycetota > Phycisphaerae > Tepidisphaerales > Tepidisphaeraceae > JANXVV01. The sequence goes on from JANXVV010000532.1 coordinate 9,862, forward strand.
CCGGCGCGGAGAATGTTGTCCCGCATTGTTTCGGGCCGGGCGCCGCGCCTGCGATGATCCGCCGTGTTGTTGAACTCACCGCTCCTGTTGTAGCGAATCGCCGCCTTAACGCATCGGGCGAGGAGGTATAGAAACAGGGCCGGCTCGGGATTTGAATTGAACGCGCGCCTTACCTCGTTGAAATGGGTTTTTCCGATGCGGGCTTGCTCATGCCATAGCCGCTCGTATTCGTCCGCCAAGTCGTGCGGCGAATCGATGATTGCTCTCCACAGCGCCGCGATCGGTTCGTGTAGGTCACCGATGACAAAATGGTTCGCCGTCGAATGGGTCGCGGCGCAGAGGCTAACAGCGGCGGAACCGGCGAAAGGTTCGTAAAGTGTCCTGACGCCCCCGGGGATACAGCCGCAGATCGTGGAAGCAAGCCATCGCTTGCTTCCCTGGTACGGAATGGGGTGGGGCACGTTACCAGAGGTCCGCATATTCGTCATTCCGGTCTGGCGAGGTCCGCATCCATCGCGCACGACGTTTTCACTCGCCGATCGCGAAAGGCGGGTGGCATTGTTCGTCATAATCCGGTGAGAATCCGACGCTGTCAACAAGCGCGGGTGCCTCAGGTCGTCACGGATCGCGCACCCGCGGCGGGGATGCGTTGTGATGGGACACCTTCACCCGCGCGAAAAATCCGGCATGATTCCGTGGGAGCTGATTCGGGAGATGGTCGCGGGGATGTGTATCACAAGCGCCGCGAGGAGGAAGTTTAAAGAGGTGGCGAGGCGATATTCCGTAAGGGGATGGGACTGTTTCGCAGGCCGTCGCGGATGTGAAGGGGAAGGTGTGGCGGACGCCGTTGTCGGCGTATCCGGCTCCATGAAGTCGTATCCGGAGTTTGACGAGGTGACCGCCCTGGGGAAGGCCGCGCGTCAGGCCGATAAGTCGTCCGACGCCGCGTAGCCGAAGGGGTCGCGCTCCATGTATGTTATTGACACCGACTGCCTCTCCATCCTACAGCGGCAGACGCCCCCAGAGTTTGCCCGGCTTCGCTTACGAATGGGCGCGCGCATCGGCGAGAACGCTTCTTCCTTTCGATCGTCAGCTTTCACGAACAAGCGCTCGGATGGGCGACGTAATACCCTGATTCGTCGCAGAATCCGGCGAGCGCGACGGCGGGTGCAAACACAGGGTGCGGCGAACGGACGGAGGCTTGTCAAGTGCGGTCCTTTACGGCATTCTAAAGGGCATGAAGACCACGAGCGTTCAAGAAGTTCCGCAGCAGTGGGCCGACATCCTGCGGTGGGTGGCGAACGGTGAAGAAGTGGAAATGACCCATCAGGACCGCGTGGTGGCTCGGCTGGTGCCGGCGGCTGCGCCTTCGCCCGACTTTCTCGCAAGGGCAAAAGCGGTGTGGGGTGAAACGCCACCGGGCAAAACGCTCAGCACCATCGTGTCGGAAGATCGGGGCGGAGCATCGTGATCTATCTGGACACGAGCTGCCTTGTCAAACTCTATTGCCCAGAGCCCGAGTCAGCGCGGGTGGCGGCCCTGGTTCAGGGTAAACCCATCTGCCACAACTCACTTCACGAGCTTGAATTTCACAATGCGTTGCGGTTGAAGGTGTTCGCCGGGACCGCGACGGCCGCGCAGGCGGCGGCGGCCATGGCGATGGTCATGGCGGACTTGCGGGCCGGGGTGTTGGTTTCACCGGCGCTGGACTGGACGGATGCCTTTGCGGAGGCGGTGCGTCTGGCGAACGGGCACACGGACACCATCGGCTGTCGTTCGCTGGATATTCTGCACTGCGCTGCGGCCAGCATCCTTAGGAACGGGTTTCAAATAACTTCCCGGTTTTCAACGGTGCGGGGTGCCACAGGTCGCGGTACTCCGAGACCTGTGTCTTTCGGCCAAGTCGGCACAGGTCTCGGA
>JANXVV010000590.1 GCA_025351525.1 Humisphaera sp.
AATGTGGTCAGTGCCGAACCAATGAACGGTAGTGAAGTCACTTGAATGGCTCGATAGCTCGGTCGCCTGTCGTTCCGCTGCCGCGCGTAGTTCGTCCGAAGGTGTTGAACCAAACGGCACGGCACCACCGGCAGACGCCAGCACCGGCGCCGGGAGGTCCAGCAGCCGCCGTGCGTCCAACTGAACGCGCCGCAATTCCTTCACAAATGCTTCCCAATCGGTCGCCCGGTCCCGGTGAAGACGCGACGGGTAGAGGGTAAGAAACGTATATGCCACCAGCGCATCAGACATCCCGGAAAGTCGCATTGCTTCCGTGAGCTTGCAAAGCATCCGATACAATTCCTCGCAAACCTTCTCGTGCTCGCCGGCGAAAACCTGTAGTGTGCGCCAAGTGTCGTCTTCACCTGTTGATCCCCTGCGGGCATCCCAGGCAACGTCCTGCGACTGCCACCAAGCGCGGGCGGATTCGGGGTAACTCTTCGCCAGACTGCTGCAAAAGTTGACAATGCCGTGAAGCCGGATCGTCGGATGCGCCATGTCATCGGATCGGCCAAGATCTATCAATCGCATCGCATCAGGGGCGGGGGAGTCGGGCATGTATCACCTGTCTGTATGGGGCCGGTCCGGGGCGGGGTGGACAGGTGAGGGAACACCGCCGCCGCCGAACCGCTTGACCAGCGCCGTTGCAACAGCGCCGGTCTTCCCGGCGCGCACTCTACCACCGTTCACCGCCGTTAGCGCGGTGCGTAAGTAAGTGAGTCTGGTTTAGGGGATGTTCCCGATGGCATCTCAATCGCTTTCGGGGCCAGGGAGAACCTATGAAATGTTTTGGTCGCTGCGATCCCTTTAGCGTCAACCTTGCCACGCAGAGAAATGACAAAAGCGGCACGCACAAGCCCTTGAAAACGTCGTTCTTTTGTCCAATTTTGTAACGTGTTCCTATCGCAAATTGGAGGCTTTTCAACGGACAAATCAACGGGGATTTTCAATACGATTTCAATATGGCTATTCAACATGTTTTCCACAATAGCCCTCGGCCCCGGCGGCGACACTCCACCGCCGCAACCGCGTTTTTGATATTGCTACGGGGGGTTTCGGTGCCATGTAGCCAGTTGCCGGGGATTTTGCTTTCAACTTGAAATCAACTTCCCGCCTATCCCCTCGCCGCGCCTTTCGGCGTCAACCGTACCACGCCAAGGATCATCTTCCGAACGTCCGCCGGGAGGGTATTCCAGCACGCGGCAAGTTCGGCAAGATCGGGGTCCGCAAGTTGTGCAACTGACAAGCCAGGTGACACAATGTTTTGATCGTTTGGTATAAGTAGTGGATTGGAATGGGTTTGCGGATTTCGTGCAATGGATTTTGAATCCATCGCGTCTGCCAATTCCGCCAAGGGGCCGACGATTCGTTTTCACCCTGGAGTCCCGTTTAGTGCGAGGGTTTTGAGGGTGCGAAAAGACTGTACACGATTCGACTTGATATTGCCATAGTTCGAGCAGGCAAACGAATCGCGCTCCGCTGCGCGTCGCTGCTAACCGGGGAGCGCGGCCTTCATGAATCCCTGGCTGACCATCCATTCCTTGCAGCGATCCGGCCAGGTGGCGCAGGGCAGTTTGCTGGGCCGCATTCCGAAGCCGTGACCGCCGGCGGCGTAGATGTGCAACTCGGCGGGGACGCCGGCGTGTTTCAAGGCCAGATACAGCACCACGCTGTTTTCGGAATTCACGCGATCATCGTGCGCTTGTGCAATAAACATTTGCGGCGTTTGAGCCGTGACGGGGATTTCGGGATTGAGTTGGCCGGTCGCTTTGTCGATCGCGCCGCCGGGATAGATGACGATCGCGAAATCGGGACGGCAACTGGCCTGGTCAATCGCGTCGATGGCATCGTAAGACCGCTTGTCGAAGTTCGTCGAAGCGGTGGCAGTCAGATGGCCGCCGGCACTGAACCCCAGCATACCGATGCGATCGGGGTTCAGATTCCATTCCTTCGCCTTCGATCGCACCAGGCTGATCGTGCGCTGCGCATCCTGCAAAGCGGGAAGATGTTTCGGCAAACCCTTGGGTGCGGGCACGCGATATTTGAGGACGATGCCGGTCACGCCGATGCTATTCAGCCAGACGGCTACATCTTCACCTTCATAGTCCATCATCAGCGCCGTGTAGCCGCCACCGGGGCAGACGATCACGGAGACACCGGTGTCGATGTCTTTGGCGGGGCGGAAAATTTTCAGATTGGGCTTCGTGACGTTCGTCACCCGCTTCGAGATTTTATTCGGCTGGCCCCACACTTCCGCTCCGATGTCGCCGGCATCCCCCGGCGGCTTGGCGGGCCATACGTCAAGGGTGACGGGCACATCGTCCGCGACGAGATTGCTCGCGGCCATCGAGAACATCAACGAGAGCAGGACAGCCAGGGTAAAGGTCTTCATTGCCGGACTCCTTCGAGAAATGGTGAAATGTCGATGGGGCATTCTTCAACGCGCTGCGATTTATTGCAGTCAGACTAATTTCCCCGAATCCGATTTGAAAATCCAGAGGCGGTCCGCATGAACGGTGAAATTGGGAATATTGAAAATGGTGGTATGGGCGTCTCGCCCATGCATTTCCGAGCCGGCAAGAACGGTCGGCTTTGGCTCATCGCCACTGTCGCTCTAATTTTCTCACTCACTGCCCATGCTCAGGATCAAAAGAAGGAAGAGAAACCAGAGGTTCCCCGCGTGATGTCGGTCACACCGTTCAGTGTGATCCGGGGTCAAACGACGGTGTTGCAGATCAAGGGGATGAATCTGAGCGAGGCAACCGCCGTTCGGATTGAAAGCGCGAGCGGGCCGGTGGTCGGTACCATCAAATCGAAAGTCAAGATCGAGCCTAACAAGAAGGGGGTTGTGCCGAAGGGCGGCAATTCGCAGGTCGCGGTGGAGATCCTTGTGCCATTGGATGGCACGGCGGATAGCCTGTCATTGGTCATCGACACTCCAATCGGTGAGACCCCTCCGAAGCCACTTATGGTTTTTGCGGTCGGTTCGGTGACGCAAGAGAAGGAACCCAATGGCGGGTTTCGCGAGGCGCAGGAAATCGAGCTGGGGAAACCGGTGCGCGGCACGATTGAGGATGTCACTGATGTCGATGTGTTTAAGTTTCGCGGGAAGGCTGGGGAGCGGATCGTCGCGGAAATTGTCGCCGCCCGGCGGGGGTCAGCGCTGGATTCACTGCTGACACTTTACAGCGAAAAAGGAAATACGATCGCCAGCAACGATGACAGCGAGGCCGGGGCGGATTCGATTCTCAAGGTGAAGCTTCCGGCAGATGGCGTGTATTACCTGAGCTTGTCCGATGCGCAGGGGATGGGCAGCGCGGCTCACTGCTATCTTCTGACGTTGCGGAATGCGGAAAGCACGACGCGGCCCGCTTTTAAAGACGCACCCTGACGCTCCTCGCAAGCGAGACGGCTAAACAATTCCAATTTTGACGGGAATCCCGTAAGGTTTCAGCATGTCATCCCCTCATGTGATCGTGGTTGAAAATGCCGAAGCGGTGGCGCACGGCGCGTTGCGATTGTTCGCGGCGGCGGCGGAAAAGGCGATCGCCGACAAGGGATCGTTTTCGGTCGCCCTCGCCGGGGGAAGCACGCCCAAGGCGCTGTATCAACTGCTGGCGAAGGGGCCGGCGACGCAGCCGAAGGAATGGCCGTTCGATTGGGAAAAAGTGCTGATTTTTTTCGGCGATGAGCGATGCGTTCCACCCGATCATCCCGACAGCAATTACCGCATGGCCGATGAAGAACTGCTGTCGAAAGTCCCGATTCCTACATGGAATATCTTTCGCATGCGCGGCGAGATCGATCCGAACGAAGCCGCCAAAGCGTACGGTCAAAGCCTCAAGCAACAATTCGGTGACGGCGGTTTGGATCTGGTGTTGCTCGGCATGGGAAAAGACGGTCACACCGCCTCGCTTTTCCCGCATTCCGCGGCACTGGCAGAGACAAAACACCGATGCGTCGCGCATTTCGTGGAGAACTCCACCACGGGCAAAAGCTGGCGCATCACGCTGTCGGTTCCGTTTCTGAATCGGTCGACTGAAGTGCTGATCCTGGTGGCGGGCGACGAAAAAGCCGCCGTGCTGAAGGAAGTGATGAGCGGGCCATCGGATCCGTCAGGGCTGCCGATTCAAATGATCCAACCGGTCGGGAAACTGATCTGGATCGTCGATAAAGCCGCCCATTCCCAGCTTGGCAATTTCGCCCATAACCTCTAAGTTGCCGTATCGAGTTTAGCGAAGGCGGTTCAAAATGCGCGAAGTGATGCAGGAAGCAAGCACCCGGAAAATTTACGACATCCAGTCATCGTTTTACGATGGAACGTTCGGTCGACTGGTCCGGCGGCGGGTGGAGATAGCCATCTCGCACATGAATATCACTCAGACGGACCGCGTGCTGGATCTGGGGATCGGCACGGGCCAGTCGCTGAATTTCTATCCCACCTTTGGCCGTATTGTCGGGATCGATCTATCGAGCGGGATGCTTCGGCAATGCAGCAGGAAAATCGACGAGCGCGAACTCTCCCATGCCACCCTGCTTCAAGCGGATGCGATGCGGCTGCCGTTCGCGGATGACTCTTTCGATCACGTCTTTATCAGTCATGTAATCAGCGTGGTGAGCGACCCGATCAAACTGGTGATCGAGGCGCAGCGCGTGGCCAAACCTGGTGCCCGGATCGTGCTGCTGAATCATTTTCAAAGCACCAATCGATTCATCGCCCTCGTGGAAAAATGGCTCTGCCCGCTCTGTACGAAGTTGGGATGGCGGTCGGACCTGCCGTTGCAGGATTTGATTCGCGAGACGGGATTAGAGATCGATTACCGCTATAAGCTGGAGAGCATCGATCTCTGGGAGACGGTGGTGGTGAGGAACAACAAATCCGCCGTGAACCCCGCTGGTCGGCGGAATATCCGCAAGCGACTGCCGGTACTGGCGGCTTGAGCATGACACTGCACCAACTTCAACAGTGGATGGATTCCAAGGAAGACGAACACTTGGAGTTCAAGAAGGCCGAGAACAATTTCCACTTCGAAAAACTCGTGAAATATTGCGCCGCCATTGCCAACGAGAATGGCGGGAAGATCATCTTCGGCGTGACGGATAGACGCCCTCGAAAAGTTACCGGAACCCAGATATTCCGCGAAGTTGAACGGACCAAGGCGGGGCTGATCGAGCGGCTGCGACTTCGTATCGACTGTGACGAGGTGGCTCATCCAAACGGTCGTGTGCTGGTTTTTCATGTGCCGGCGCGTCCCATCGGCATGCCGATCCATATTGATGGAGCATACTGGATGCGCGGCGGCGAAGATCTTGTGCCAATGACCGCGGACATGCTTCAGCGCATCTTCGCCGAGGCCGGACCGGACTTTTCAGCGGGGATGTGTCCCAATGCCGTAATGGATGATCTTGAGCCTGACGCCATTGAAGATTTCCGCAGGCGTTGGGTCGTCCAGTCCGAGAATCGGAGGCTTGAGAAGCATTCGGTCAAACAACTCCTTGCAGACGCTGAACTCGTTGACGGAAATGACATCACCTACGCTGCCCTTGTATTACTCGGCAAGCGTGCTTCACTGCGCCGGCTACTCGCTCAGGCAGAAGTCATTTTTGAATATCGTTCCAGCGAGGTCGTCGGCCCTGCCAACCAACGCATCAGCTTTCGGGTCAGGGCGCAAATCGAATGTTCGAGGAAAGCATTCGGCAAAGTAAGCCGCTGCCTGATTTCACGGGAACCGACGCATTTCAAGTGGCTCTGACGTTGGACGGTACCGTTCGCGACCCGGCATTTCTCCGTTTCCTTGCCGCTGTCGGTGATGAAAATACAGCCACCTTCACAACGCATGACTGGCTCGTGCTGGGGCTTGTCGCGCATTGCGATAAAGTGCCGCGCGAACTCCGCAACCGAATTCCCCGCTTAACAGAGCTTGGCATCATTGAACGCGTCGGTCCCCGACGTTACATGCCCGCTCAGCGATTTTTCGCCTTTATCGGTGATAGGGCCGCATACACCCGTCGCCGTGGCTTGGATCGGCCACATAACCTTCAACTGCTTACGCGTCATTTAAACGATAACGCGATCACCGGAAGCCCGCTACGCGAGTTGGTGAACGTAATCCCCTCTCTCGGCGAAGATGGTATTCGCTCCCTCCTGCGAACACTCGCCCGCACTGGCAAGGCGCATTTTCGAGGACAAACCCGTGCGACGCTATGGTTCCCCGGCCCCGACCCTGATTCGACCAGTTTAGAATTGTCCTCAAACGTCATCAAATTGTCACCAAATCAGAGAAGACCTACAAAGCGGAAGTAAGGCATCCATCGTTTTTTTCAGCCTCCGCAGCGGCGAAACGTGTGCCAAGTTGACCTCAAATGACCTCAAATGACCTCAAATGTTTTGGACGGAGAGCTCAGGGGCAGACGCTCAACAAGATGGTAATGAATAAGGGTATTCATACCCCTACATAAGGGTAGTCATAAGGGCATTACAGCAATTATTTATAGATTCGATTCTAAAGAACCTAAAATTACGGCATGACTTGCGGAAATGAATGGCCCGCCGTATCCATTTGAAAATGACCTTTACAATCCGCCCCGCCCGTCTGATCGATGCCCCGACACTCACCGCTTTCAACGCGGCCATGGCGTGGGAGACCGAGCGACTGATGCTCGATCCGGCGTTGCTCGCGGCGGGGGTGCTGGCGGGATTGGCCGACCCGAATAAGGC
>JANXVV010000038.1 GCA_025351525.1 Humisphaera sp.
CACGCGTTTTTCCATTAAAAGCCGAAAAACGCGTGCCTTCGGCACAGCCGCTAAAAAATTCATCAACTCTATTTCACCGGTGGCGGCGTTACGGTTGACGCGAAGTGATACGTTCCGGATCCAATCGTCAGATAAACCCGATCGCCCACTGGCCGCAGAAACGTCACGCCCGGCGCATCCACGAGCGGCTTCCCGCCTTCGGTCACATTCGGAATCGCCACGGCCGGCAGATACACGCTCGCGGTCGCGCCGGGTGGAATCGTCACATCGAGGGTGAACTTTTCGTTGTTTCGCTTCCATGAAGATTCGATTCGGCCACGCGCGCTTCGATACGCCGTGCGGGCATATTTCAGATTGGGATCGATCTGCGGATTGATGATGATCTGGTCATACCCGGGCGCGCCCAGACGGATGCCGCCGAGGTTTTCCACCATCCATTGATAGACCGCCCCGAAGGAATAATGGGCGAACGAATTCATCCCCGGATCCTGGAACCCGGTGGACGGGGTCCAGCCATCCCATCGCTCCCAGATGCTTGTCGCGCCCTGCTTGATGCTGAATCCCCATGACGGAAAAGTGTCCTGATGCAGCAGGCGGAAGGCGACGTCGGTTCGATCGATCTTCGACAGCGCGAGCATCAGATCTTTCGTGCCGATGAAACCGGTGGAGAGATGCCACTTGCGCTGTTCGATGTCGACCACCAGATGTTTCGCGGCCAGTTTCTGCGCCGGGCCATCCAGCAGATCGAACGCAATCGCCAGAACATAACCCGCCTGGGTGTCGCCCTCGACATGGCCTTCGGAATCGACGTATCGGAAATTAAACGCAGTTTTGATTTTTCCGAACAGCTCTGTGTATTTTTTGGCGTCTTCTGTCTTGCCGAGTGCTTCCGCCGCCTGCGCGACGATCTTGGCGCTCTTGGCAAAGTACGCCATATAGATGACATCTTTCGGCGTGTCGGCCCCGATGCTCAACCAGTCTCCGAAACAGTGATATTTTTTCGGTGGATAAAGTTCCTTCGTGCTGCGTTTTACGCAGAATTCGATGAAGCGAACCATGGAATCGTAATGGCGTTCGAGAAGCCGTTTGTCGCCGTACACTTCGTAGATCGTCCAAGGGCAGATGACGCCGGCATCGGCCCAGGCCGGGCCGCCGTCGTCGCCCGCGATTTTGACCGGGGCGACCATGGGAAATTCACCATCGGCGCGCTGTCCGTCTTCGAGATCGACGAGCCATTTGGCAAAGAATGCTTCGACGTCGGTGTTGAGCGTGGCGGTGCGGACATAGACCTGCGCATCGCCGGTCCACCCGAGTCGTTCATCGCGCTGCGGGCAGTCGGTGGGGATGTCGATGAAGTTGGCGCGCTGGGTCCAGGTGATGTTGCGATACAACTGGTTGAGCATCGGATCGGAGCAGATGAAACTGCCTGCCGCCGGGGTGTCGCTGGTGAGCGCGATGCCGGTGATCGTCTCTTCCGTCGGTTTGGTTTTGAGGCCCGTCACCTCGACATATTGAAACCCGTGATAGGTGAAACGCGGTTGCCATGTTTCGACGCCGCCGCCCTTGCAGATATACGTGTCGGCCGCGCGGGCACCGCGCAGATTCGTCGTGTAGATCGTCCCGTCCCGATTCAACCGCTCGGCGAAGCGCATGACGATGGCCTGCCCCGCCTCACCGCTCGCTTTCAGCCGCGCAACGCCGGCGAAGTTCTGCCCCATGTCCAGCACGAACACGCCGGGCTTCGGCTCGGTGATCGCCACCGGTTTGAACTCGTAGAACGCCTTCACCGATGGCCCGGGATGATGCTGCACCACCGGATTCAACTCCGCGCCGACATCCACTTTATCCCACTTGGCCATGTCGTAATCGTTCAGATCCCAGCCTTCGGGGATATGGCTCGGATCGTACATTTCGCCCATCAGAAAATCGGCTTCGCGAGTCGGGCCCGTCGATGCCTTCCAATCCGGCGCGGTGTAAAAATCGGCGACGGTGTCATCGTCATATTCGATATGGATCTGCGCTTTCAGTCGCGATTTTTTACCGTAATGATTGCGGATGCGGTTCACCCCGATGTAACCCGTGTACCACCCATCCGCCAGAACCGCGCCCCAGGCATTGTCGCCCGGTTTGATCAATTTGCTTACATCGTAAGCGCGGTAATAAACGCGCTTGTTGTAGTCGGTCCAACCGGGGCCGAAATAATCTTCGCTGACCCGCTTGCCGTTGAGAACGTGGTCGTACAAACCGAGAGCCGTGCTGTAAAGCGTTGCATGGCGGATCAATTTATCGGTCGTGAATTCCTTGCGCAGCAGCGCGGGCGGCGGCAACTGCAACGTCGCGAATTTCAGCTTGCCCCAGGGCTTGATTCCATAGTCGCCGGTGATCGAGCATGGAGGCCAGGCATCCAGGGCGATGTCGCGATTGTGCCAGTTCGCCCCGCCATCGTTGGTGCAGTGCCACGTTCCATCCGTGACGACCGTCGTGACTTTGCCATCGACCGTGGTGATCGTCAGTTTGGCGATCAGGCTCGCCGGGCCGAGCGTTGCATTTTCAATCTGTGCCCGCAGTGTGTTCTTCCCCGCTTTGACGCGGGCGGTCACATCCAACGGCGCGATGACACCCACCCCGGATCCACCTTCCGGGCTGCCGGCCACCTGCTGCCCGTTGATGACGAACCAATATCGATTGTCCCCCGCAACCAGCAATTCCGCCTTGTCGATCTTCGCCCGATCCGGCAGCGAAAATTCCGCCATGAACACGCGCGTGCCGCGCGGGGCATCCATCCCCTTTTCACCGGCCATCCAAATCCATTTTGCCCCGTCGAGCGGCGCATCGGGCAGCTCCATCTCCCGCGCCTTATCGTAGCCGATCCATTGACCCTTCCACTCCGCGGGGTTGAGAAATCCCATCGACCACAGCGCGGGCACGCTCCATGCCGATGGCTTGTCGTCCTTATCCCAAGCCTGCACCTTCCAATAGTAATAGTGATGCGAGAGCAACGGCTTGCCGCCGTAGACGATTTGAGAGATTTGGTTGCCGGTGACTTTACCGCTGTCCCATTGGTCCCCGCGATCCTGCTTTAGCGCGTCTTCGGTGCGGCTGATGAGGATGTGATAGGCGGTTGGCTTTTGCCCGCGTTCGGGGGCTTCAATGAGCCAACTGAGGCGGGGAGATTTCTCATCGAGCCCGAGAGGATTGAGGAGGCTTTCGCAGTGGAGGTTGGTGACCGCGAAAGCCGGCGGCTTGTCGTCGGCGCGAACCCCGGCGGCTAAGAGCAACATGAAGGCGAGAATCCGTCGCATACTAAACCTCATAATTCATCCAAGCCGGGGTGGAGCGCGAAGCGTAGCGCCCTGCGCAACCTCGGATTCTTTTTTGTTTGGGACGCCGAAGAATCCGGGGTTGCGCAGTTCGCTAGCGCTCACCGCTCCACCCCGGCTTGGAGGTTCATCGCGTTTTCGATCAGAAATTAAACTTATCGATGTTGTCTTTGTTGAACGTCGTCGGTTCGCCGAGCAGCACGTTGTCGCCCTTGATGACGATGTTCGGGAGGCGCGTGCCGGCTTTGAAAGTTGTGTCGCCGGGCTTCAGCGTCCCGCGCGCCAGAGCCTCGGCGGTGTAGACGGTCAGGTAACCGAGATCCATCGTGTTCCACAGGACGATGCAATCGGTGACGCCTTCATGTACATAGGTTTTGTTATCCTTAGGCAGGCCGAGGCCGATGACCTTCACATCGCCGACGCGCTTGGCCTGCTTGACCGCCTCCGCCGCGCCGGGCACGGCGGGAGTGCAAAGGGCCATGATGAGTTTAATGTCCTTGTGCGTGTTCATCAGCGTGTTGGCCTCTTCGAAGGCAATCTCCTGCTTGTCGTCGCACGGGCGGGTGGCGACCAACTTCATGTCGGGGTATTTTTCAGCCTGTCGCGTCTTGATCGCAGCGATCCAGTCGTTCATATTACTGGCCGTCAGGCTCGCGGTGATGATCGCGAACTCACCCTTGTTCCCAAGCACCCTCGCCGCGTTATCCATCATCGCGTTGCCAATCCCCTCCGTCGTCGCTTGGTTCACGAAGAACGTGCGGGCATCGGGCAGAGCGTCGGCGTCCCATGTGACAACCTTAATTCCGCGCGCTTGTGCTTTGCGCAGCACTGTCGAGAGGGATTTCTTATCCTCGACCGCTGCCGCGATCACATCAACGCGGCGGGTGACCCACGTGTCGATCAGCTCATTTTGCTTTGCGGCATCGCTTTCCACTGGCCCATCCCAAATCAGCTTGACGCCCAATTCCTTCGCCGCCTCTTCGGCACCCTGCTGGGCGGCGATGAAGTAGGCGTTGCCCTTGCTCTTGGGCATCATGGCAATCACGATCTGCTTGCCGCCTTTGCCCGCGCCGCCGGCATTGACTTCACTTTCTTTTTTGCAACTGATGACGGACAAAAGCATCGAACCGAGGATGCACAGAGACAACATTTTCCGCATGAAAGGACTCCGGGTAAAAGTGAAGCGTTAAAACGTCGGATCATTGCAGCGCCGATGAAATCAAGTGCATTTTTTAGCGGCTGTGCCGAAGGCA
>JANXVV010000056.1 GCA_025351525.1 Humisphaera sp.
TTAGTCGGGGTGGTCGTGGCGGTCGCATCGGCTGCCGCAGCCATCGCTGCCGCCATTGCCGGGGCGGGGTGATTTTTAACTGCGGACTGCGTTTGAATTTTTTAGCGGCTGTGCCGAAGGCACGCGTTTTTTAATCCGAAGAAAACGCGTGCCTTCGGCACAGCCGCTAAAAAATTCAAACGCAGTCCGCAGTTAAAAATCACCCCGCCCCGGCAATGGCGGCAGCGATGGCTGCGGCAGCCGATGCGACCGCCACGACCACCCCGACTAAAACACTTTGCCGCACCATGCCGACACCGGGAATGCTCACCTCTTTCACAACGGTCCCGTACTCATTTCCCCCGGAACCCTTTCGCCTTCCCATCCCCTTGCCGGTGGCCGGATCAACTCGATTGCCGGCGCCGCCGTTCCCCGACCCTCCGCCCGTCCGTCCTCCGTCATTGCGGACGGCCATGTTGAGATCCCGACCCCAGACCGCGCGGGTATCGCCCGTCGCGGCGGAGATGGCCCACCAACCGATGTCATCCCCTTTGTAATCGCGGGGGACCACCACCGTATCGCCCTCGGCCAAGGCAACCGTGAGCCTTGCCGACGCGTCCCCGGGCAATTGAAGTTCTTGTCGGTTTACAACGGGATCGGCGGGGCGGATCGCGACGGCGGCGCTATCGGTGAATCCCGCGCTGGTGGACATCACCAGGCTTTTCTCCGCATCGCCCATCGACGACATTTGCGCGGTGGTCTCGTGTTCCAGCGCGCCTTCGAGCACACCGAACCAGATCTTCCGCCGGGCCACCGCCATCGCGCCTTCCGGATGTTTGGCGACGCCGCGAATCTTGTCGCGCCGCAGGTCGATCACCGAGTCGACATCCATCTTGTCCGGCTTGCCGTGCGTCGGTCGGGCATTCGCGCCAAACAAAAGAATGCGGGGGGAATCGGAGTAGAAACGCACATTCGGATCATCGTTCAGCGCGGGCAAAAATGCATGATCGCCCCACAGGACGCAGGCGAAATTTTGCAGAGCCAGCGGCCAGACATCGCCGCCAAAATCGGACGGGGGTTGATCTGCGGGCTTGGCGTACGCGTTGATCAGAAGCTGTAGACCGGCGGCATATGCGGCGAGGTCGTGACGGCCCGCACTGAACCAGATGTTGTGGATCGTCTGCACATCGACCAATCCCGTGTCATCTCGCGCCAAGGGCCGCAGGCCTTTGGAATCCAGCGGTTTGGTCGCACGCCACGCCGCCCCGCCCCGATCGCTCAACACCCGCCGCGTGACCTCGGTGCGGCCATCGGGAAACATGAGCGTGAGCTCCAGAAACTCCGCCACGAACTGTGTCGCATTTTCAACTTTCGCTTCACCGCCCCCCAGGGCATCCAAGGCATCTCCCACCGCGCTCCCCCTGCCTCCCCGCGCACTGCCTGCGCCCGGCTCATCAAACGCGATCGGTTTACCGAAGGTGAACACGCCATCGATCCAAAGCGCGGGGCTGACATCTCCTTTGCCCCCGGCGACCGCCTGCCCCAAAGCCTTGAATGAACTCTGCGGCGCGTGGACCAGAAACACCTGAAGATCCAAAAGTGAATCGACCGGGCGAGTCACCTCCAGCATGGTCGCCTGCCGAAGCGAGCCACCGTCAAGCGTCTCGGCCACCACCCGGATCGTCACCCGCTGATGGGACGACTCGGGCAGATGATCCACAAAGTCATCAACTTCGCAGTAATGCCTTCCCGGGACGGCATCCGAAAAAGCCGAATCGAGGTCGACCCAGGCCTCGCCCACCTTGGCCTGTAGCCAGGTGTGAGGATTCATCTCCGCCAGGATTCCGGGATGGGTGGGGTTGGTGGCTAAGGGGAATTTGGCACCGAGCGATGCCGTGAGGATGGCATAGTCGCGTGTCGCCCGTGCGCGCACTCGGTCGATGAAATCAAGCCCCAGGGGAAAAGGAGTCGCCGCACTTTTTTTAGCCTCCGGTGTCACCGGGGCAGTCGGTTCAAACATTCGGTTGAACAGTATTTCCGCGTTTGCCTCTGAAAGGCGCCCTCGCGCGAAGCGCGTGGCGATCCCTTTGGTTTTAAGCAGTTCCGCCAACAACATCGCGCGATCCGGCGCATTGGCGGCCCGCGTAAGATAGGCCCCTCGCGCGCCGCGCAGCACGCCGGGATAGGTCTCGTATCGAATGTGGTCTCGAACGTACTCAAACGCCGGATCGACCCCCGCCCCCAACTGTTTGGCCCGCTCCACCGGATCGAATTCGATGGCCGGGAAACGGTGAATCATTTCCTGGACCGGATTCGATTTACCCTGATCGTCGGCGGGACCCGCCGCCGGCAATGCGAGCTTCGCATTCGATTTGCCCTGCAATGCAGTGTCCGCAGGAATTTCAAAAGTAGGCATCGGACCACCGGCATGAAGAAGGCCGGGAACAAGCAGCAGGCTCAACACGATTCGAGCGATTGGGATTCGCATGGGCAGTCCTCTGTGTTTTAGGAAGACGGGATGCAGACCGATCGATGCGGCGCGTGCATTGTCAGGAGTGCCTGCCACCGAGTCAAATGATGCATCCGCCTTCACCGCATTGTCGTAGCATGGGCATCCTGCCCATGGCCGTGGTATTTCACGGCGTTGACGGGTACTCCGGTCAATCAAGTAAGAGCGCTGCGCTTTAGCTTGCGTCGACCGGAGTACCGATCGACATCGCGGGGTACCGCGAACATGGGCTGGAAGCCCATGCCACGAAAATGCAGTGGTCGCGGGCTCCCGATCGTAGTATGGTCTAGTTCCCAGTCCCTCAAAAAAAGTAGTCTCTATGCGACATTCACTCGCGCGTCCGCCAATTCGAACCTCAACCATTCGTTGGCTGATATGCTTCCTGATAGGGTTTCCCTGTCTTGCCATCGCCGAGGATTCATCGCCGCCGAAAGCCGACGGTACGACTTCACCCACCACCCGTCCGACCACCCGCTTCGTGGGTCCGCGCATCGCGGCCAGGCAGCCCCACCAACCGCGCGGGCTGCAGGGCGTCGGTCTGACCGATCGCGAAGTCGCCACCGCCATCGATCGCGGCGCGGACTCCCTCTGGAAGCAAATCCAAATCGAACTAAAAAGCGGACCCGGTAAAAAGTTCGGCGATCGCGGTGGATACGATCTGCTCTACGCGCTGGCACTCGTCAAAGCAGGCGCGCACCATCGCATCCCCGAATTCGATGTGCAGCTTCGGGCGTGTCTCGCTTCAGTGAAGCCGGAGCAATTGGGAACCTACCCGTGCAGCGTGCTGTGCATGTTGATCGATGTCTACGGCGACCCGGCGTTTCTGCCCAAGCTACGGCTGGCCGCCCGGTATTTGCTCGAAGGGCAGGGAAGCCGTGGATCGTGGGACTACATTCCCAAAGTAGCCGAACACGCACTGCAGGACCCTAACTCGATGAAGGCGGTGCAGGTCTGGGGCGGCATCCCATTCGAGGGAACCGACCGGGAACGATGGCGGCGAGTCACCGTCGCCGGGGAGGATCGCAACGGAGACAACTCACTCACTCAATACGCCATACTCGGTTTGCACGCGGCATCGCGGAATGGGGTCGAGGTTCCGGTCGAAACCTGGAAACGCGTCTACGACCTCTATCGCACCCGACAGGCGGAGGATGGCGCGTGGAGCTACGTCGAACCGACCGCATTGGGCTCCGGTGCGATGACCTGCGCGGGGATCTACGCCGTCGCGTTGTCGAAATATCACACCGGTGACAAAGACGCCGCTCAGGATGAGTCCATCGAACGCGCGCTCGGCTGGTTGGCGAAAAACTTCACCGCGACCGACAATCCCAACGCCAAAGGATATTGGGTCTACTACTACCTCTATTCCCTGGAGCGAGCCGCACGAACGCTCGGCACGGAATTCATCGGCGAATACGAATGGTATCCGCTGGGGGCCAAATTCCTGCTGTCGCAACAGCAGCAGGATGGGTCCTGGCCCCGCCCTTTCATGGAAGGCCCGCCGGAAGCGGCGACGAGCTTCGCGATTTTGTTCCTCAGTCGCGGAACGGTGACGATGGGCGAGGCTCGCCCGCGCGGGGGCAGGGGCACGCTGAAGACCGCTCTCATCGAACCTCCCTCGCCGCGAGTCTACCTGATCCTCGATTGTTCCGGGTCTATGTTGGAGGAGATGGGTCCGAAGACCAAGTTCGATGCCGCCCGCGACGCCGTCACCGCGATCGTGCAAGACCTGCCGGCGAAAACGCAGATCGCCCTTCGAGCCTACGGTCATCGCAAAAGATCGGTGGAACCCGGGGCGAATGAGGATACGGAATTGCTGGTGCCCATGGCGGAAGTGCGGCCCGATGCGTTGGCCGCCGTGCTTGGCCGGTTGAGGGCGCGGGGACTCACCCCCATGGCTCGGAGCCTTCGGGAAGCCGCGAAAGATCTGGCCAACGTAGGCTCGGGAGAGATTGCGGTCATCCTTCTCACGGACGGAGGCGAGGATACTTTTCCGCGTCAGGATCCGGTGGCCGCAACGACGGAATTGGCCAAGGCGAAAAATATCACCCTCCAAATAGTCGGCTTCGACATCGGGCGGGAGGACTGGGGCCAACAACTGAAAGCCATGGCCGCCGCCGGGCGGGGCCGCTACTGGCCCGCGACCGACCCGGGTGACCTGCGTCGGGAAATGAAGGCCGCCGTCTTGCGCACCCCCGGTGTTTTTACGATCACCGACACCGCCGGCCATGCGGTCGCCAACGGCACCTTCGGTCAAAGCCTCCCGCTCCCCGAAGGCTCCTACCATTTCGCCACCTCCTTCGGCGGCAAAGCTTTCAAAGAGCCGTTCTGGATCAACACCGAATCCACGACGGCGGTGCTGTTCGATGCCGATAAAATCGACTTCACACCCCCTTCCGGCGCAGCGCCGTTGAAGGCGACGACGCAGCCATCGACAATCCCCTTCGCTACCGGAGGGCCCGGAATCTCAACCGCTCCTTCAACGCATCCTGCGGCCGCAAAAATGCGATTCTGCGCGCACTGTGGGAAACCCCTCCAACCGGCCGTCAAGTTCTGCACGGAATGCGGGGCGAAGGTGGAATGAGACGCAATGGTCGATAGCGGCTCATCTTTCAGTGAGGAATCGTTGGTCGGCATTGATTCGCGAGATAGAATCAGGACGATTGAACCATGCCCGAGATTAGCCGCTTTTTCGGAATCGTGATCCGCATGTATTACAACGATCATCAACCTCCGCATTTTCACGCTTGTTACGGCGAAGCGGACGTTGCGATGCGGATCAATCCAGTGGGATTGTTGCACGGCAACCTGTCGCCCCGCTCGATGTCGCTGGTCTTCGAGTGGGCCTTGCTCCATGAAAGGGATCTGATCAAAAGCTGGCGACTGGCGCGCGCCGGCGAAGCATTGAACAGGATCGAGGGATTGCAATGAATGAAGCAGCGACACGCATCACCGGCGTCCGGGTAGTTGGCCCCTACGCCGTCGATATCACTTTTAGTGACGGCACACACGGCGAAATTGATCTCAGAGCCTGGATCGTCGGCCAAGGCCCGGTTTTCAAGCCTCTGGAAGATCCCGCGTTCTTCGCACAGGTTCGATTGAGCGAGACCGGCGGAACGATCGAATGGCCCAACGGCGTCGATTTCTGTCCGGACGTTCTCCACCAGGCGGTCAAGGGCGTAACGACCGCATGTCCCCACCCAATCTAATGAGCCTGTAAATCATGTGCTTTCGCGGCCTCGATAGGCTGGAATGTCAAAAAATTGAACGACCTCGTCAACGGGAAACGCGGTGTGACTGCGCATGATCGAATTTCGATGTCGAAAGAAGTAATTGCAGCCACGCGGTCTAATGCTATGATTGCACGCACGCATGATCGTTTCGTTCAAAGGGCGACTTGCGGAAGATTTGTTTTTTGAGCGCAATACGAAGGAGACACGGAAATTCCCTCCAATGCTTCACGCGGTCGCGCGGCGTAAACTTCAGTACCGGAACAGTGCAGTGCAATTATCCGATCTCCGAAAACCGCCCGGAAACCGACTCGAAGCCTTGCGGGGTGAGTTGAGAGGGTTTCACTCGATCCGGATCAACGATCAATGGCGGTTGATCTTCCGGTGGGACGATGGTCCTTCTTCCGCGGCGATAGTCGACTATCATTAAAGCGAAACTTCGGAGAACCCCCGTGCGACCCCCCAATCCAATTCATCCCGGTCAAATGCTGCTTGAGGAATTTTTGATCCCGGCAAAAATGTCGCAACGCGCTTTCGCGGCGAAAATAGGCTGGAATGTCAAAAAACTGAACGACCTCGTCAACGGGAAACGCAGTGTGACCGCCGACGCCGCCCTCGATCTGGCGGCAAAGCTCCGAACCTCAGCGGAACTCTGGCTCAATCTGCAAATGCAGTTCGATCTCCACCGCGCAGAGCATCGCAGGCGCAAGGCTTCTTGAGCTTGTTGCCCGTGTGCCGACACGCCGGGATCGGAGCTTGAGCGACGACCCGGATTCCGCGATGAGTAACTCGTTGTGGAATCCGGGTCGTCCCCCAACCCGGATAATTCAGTCTCACCACGAAAGCGCGAAGGGCACGAAAAAAAATCAAGCGTAATGCTTTGTGATCTGCGCAACCCGTTCCATCTTAAACCACTTTTGGATTAGCGTGAAACGCCTATTAGCAAAGCGTTTCCTCGTGTTCTTCGTGCTTTCGCGGTGAATAATCCGATCTAAGGAACGGGCTCGAAATAACTTCCGCATAGGGGTCGGGTGCCACAGGTCGCGGTACTCCGAGACCTGTGCAGGCTTGGCCGAAAGACACAGGTCTCGGAGTAC
>JANXVV010000057.1 GCA_025351525.1 Humisphaera sp.
GTACTCCGAGACCTGTGCGTTTTGGGCTTCCCAAGAGCACAGGTCTCGGAGTACCGCGACCTGTGGCACCGGACCTTGTGATAATCTGAGTGGACAACCGCTATAAACCCGCGCCATGAAGATTAAGTCATCCACTGTTAATCCGCCGATTTCCACCTCCTCCCATCTTTCGCGATGGAGTGTCAACGCCCTCGCCTACGCCGCCCCCGCCATCCTCATCATCGCCACCTGTTGCCTGACACCCCTGCTGTGGATCCTATCCGCCATCGGTTCCCATCGCCTTTTTATTTCGGATTTAAGTCTCTCGGCGTTTCGCGCGAGTCTACTTTTCCGCACACTCACCTACAACGGATTTGCGGCAATCCTGGCAACTTTTCTGGGTTTGCCTATGGGGCTTGTATTGGGTCGGGGTCGCGGGTGGATTCCGAGGTTGTTGTGGTTGATCGTGCCGGCGGCCATCTTCATGCCGTCCCTGGCATTCGCCTACGGTTGGTCGCAGCTCCTGCGGCTGGCCGGTCCGCTCTATCATCCACTCGGGCTGTCGTTCATACCGGGGGGTGTGCCGGACGTGATGCGGTGCATTTGGACACTCGCCGCCTGGCTCTGGGCGGTGCCGGCTTGCCTGATCGGGCTGTCGCTTCGACGAATGGATACGTCCGTTCAACAGCAGGCCATGCTCGACGGGGCGTTGCTTCGGGTGACGATTCGACAATTGTCAGGTCCGGTTCTCGCGTCGCTGGCGGCGGTCACGGTGTTGGCCACGCAGGAATTTGCGGTCTACGAGCCCACCGGCATCAGTGTGGTGGCAACCGAGGTGCGAATGGTGTTCGATACCGGCGCATTCAGCTCGGCCTCCAACCCCATCAGCGCCGGCGGTTTACCCTCCGGAACGGATGCCCCCGATCAATACCGCCGTGCCGCCGCCGCCGTGGCGACCGCGATTCCCCTGCTGGCGATCACCGCGTTGCTAGCCATTTTGGGTGCCTGGGGCGCGGGACAACTTTCGGCTGCTGATGAGATTGCGATTGGGGATTGGCCTAAAATCCTCGACTCTCCACAGTGGGTGACGCGGCTTGCCGTGGGACTACTTCTCTTAAACATCGGAGTGCCCATTGCGGCATTGGTAGCTTCGCTGAGAGTAAAATTGCTCCCCATCAAAATCTGGGAGGAGTTTGCCCCGGTCGTGGGAGGCTCACTCGGTGTCGGTGCGGTGACAGCGGTCATCGCACTCATCGTAGCTGTGTCAGTCTCCACCCGTTGGACCCGCGGATTGATGGCGATTGCGGGACTGTCGTTTCTGATCGGTGGTCAACTTCTCGCGATTGCGCTGATTCGATGGTGCAATCGACCGGGCATGGATTGGGCGTACAACGCGATGCCTCTGCCGGTGGCCGCCTATATCGGAAGGTTCGGCTGGATCGCCCTGGCGGCCGGGCGTGCAACCTGGTCTCGCCCTTTCCACGATCTTCGGCAGATGGCGGCACTCGAGGGTGCGGGCATCGGACGCATTGCCGTCTCCATCGTATGGCCGCTGGCATGGCCCGTGCTTTTGGCGGGGAGTCTGCTGGTCGGTGCATTGTCGTTGACGGAAGTGCCCGCCACCGTGTTGCTTTCGCCTCAAAATCCGCAGGTGCTCACGCCGTTGGTGATGACCTGGGTCCACACCGCCCGGTTCGACCCCATGATCGAGGCTTCCCTGCTGATGATGCTGATGGTTCTCATTCCCGTCTCGCTGGCGATACCGCTGATCGGGTTTTTCAGGCGACAATAATCGTTTCTGGCAACCCGTTGCGGAGGCGTTAGAATGGAGTCGTGATTTGATCGGCGCCATTGGGCTGGAAGAAGCATTTCCAGTCGGCCCTTGGCGAAGCCAGATGGAGATCGGCATGACCAGGATTCCAGCGGCAGTAGTCCATGCAATGGTGATTTTATGTATCGTTTTCACACGGCCCGCGTTCGGGCAGGGAAGGCGCGGCGCCGTCGGCGCGAAGGGGACGGTGAATCTTCCCTATTGCCCGCAGCAGGCGGACGCCCTTGGCAATACCTGGTACATCTATCAGGGCGGTTTATTTCGGCAGCAGGGAAACATGCCGGTCTACAGCGAAGGGGCCCAGTTGCTCATCAACGGCAATCAGGCGACCTCCACCAGCAACCAGGGGCGCGTTGAAGACAGCGGCGAAGTGGTTCTCGAAAACCTCGCCGCGCAAGGCTGCTCGATCGCGCGCCGCATCTCGGTGAAAAAGGAGGAGGGTTACGTTCGCATCATCGACATTTTTAAAAACACCGGGGCGCAGGAACTGAATCTGCCGGTGATGTATCGCAGCTCCTTGAATTACGGCATCAGCAGTTCACAGCCGATTGCGGATCCGAAAAAAACCGGGCAGTCGATGGGAATTATCGCCAGCGACAGCCAGGGCCGCAGTGTGCTGGAATTGTTCGGCGGGCGCGGATCGAAGCTGGCCATGCAGGTCGGCGCACCGCCCAATATCGGTTCGATGCAGGCGACCATGAATCTGGTGATCCCCGCCGGGAAGGAGATGGCACTCATGCATCTCCACGCCATCACTTCCGGCCCCGATGCCGCGCAGAAGATGGCGACCGGGTTGAGGGAGAATAAAATTCTCGCCGATGTGCCCAAACAAGTCCGCAAACTGATCGTCAATTATCCGGGCGGAAATTTATTCATCAATGACGGGGATATAGAGATTCTCCGCGGCGAATCCTTCGACGTTGCCGAGATGCGCGGCGGGGATTTGATGAAGGGCACACTGAAGGAAAAGAGCTGGAAACTCAACACTTTCTACGGTCCCGTCGAACTGGCGGCGGACAAAGTCATCGGCCTGATCAACATCGGTGACTCCCGCCCGCGACAACTGCTGGTGACAGTGGACGGGCAAATCTTCGGCGGAGGATTGGATCGGCAAACGGTCGGACTGGAACTGTCCAGCGGGCAGGTGACGAAACTTCCCCTCTCGCAAATCACCCGGTTGGGTTATCGCAAACGCGCCGGTGAACCGGAAGAATGGACCTTCGACAAGCCGACCATCCTCCTTCGCAGCGGCGAGCGAATCACCGTGCAGATGCCGGTCGAAGACATCGCGGTGATGACCCGCTACGGCCTGCTGAAACTCAAGCCCGCCGGCATCTCGTCCATCGCTTTTCAGAACGACGAGAACGGCGTGCATGAAATCTATCTGACTGATGGCAGCAAATTCGCGGGGCTGGCGGTCCTGGAAAATTTCGACATGAAGCTCGCGGGCGCCGGTGAACAAGCGGTGAAATTTCCAACGAGCGCCATCGCGCGGTTGCAATTCAGCACCCGGATCGACGATTCCGACGACACCACGCCGGGCTTGAAACTGGCCAACGAAGATTTGCTGGTCGCCAATCTCACCGGTGAATACAAGCTGGATACCGCGTTCGACACGCTGACCTTGAAAGGCGATCAGATCAAATCCATTTTGCACAGCAAAACGTCGCCGTTGGATGTGATGGTGCGTCTGTGGGATGACAGCTCTTTCAGCGGGCAACTTCAGGCATCGGAATTGACCTGCCTGTTGAAGAGCGGCATTGCGTTGAGGGTGCCGGTGGCTTTGGTGGCGCAGTACAGCCAGCCGCAACCCAAACCAGCGGATACGATGATCGATCGGGTGAAGTTGATCGTGGAGAAATTGAATGCCGACGATTGGAAAGTGCGCGATGATGCGCAGAAGCAGTTGACTGGAATGGGCACGCCGATCGCCCCGATTTTGAAGCAGCTTCGCGGCGATCAACCCCCGGAGGCACAGCAGCGCATCGACGATATTCTGGCGGCGTTTAAAGGGCCGCCGCCGAATGTGAATAACGCGACGCCGGAGAATTGAGGAACGGGGCGTAATTAACTTCCAAGTTTTCAGAGGCGCGGGGTGCCACGCAACGCCCGTAACGATCTCTCTATGATATCTCAACGATCCCGCGGCGGGCGCGCATTAAAACGCCTCCGTTCTTATGCTGTTTTCAGCAACGAAAACACCAGAACGGAGGCCACGATGTCCAGCCACGATGGCAAAACAAACGCGTCGCGATCTTATACTGCCCAGCTTCACCGTGCCATCGGCGCGCTCCTGCCGCATCAGGGGCTGCGGCTGCTGCCCCTGGACGACAAGGAACGCTGGACCCCGCGCTACCTGGTCATCACGGCGGTTCTGATGGCCTGTCTGGGCGGCGATCTGCTGGTCGACCGCTTTGCCACCGCCCGCCGCGCCCTGGTGCGGATGTACCTTACCCGGCGCCGGCCAGGCAAG